>JAJFIG010000281.1 GCA_021775195.1 Rhodospirillales bacterium
GCGATGCGGTCGTTGTTGGCCCGGGTCTCGCGATAGACCCAGGCGCTGAGGGGGCTCATGATGGCGCAGGCCAGACGCTCCTCGACGAAGACGTACAGGGAGGCGGCGTTCTGGGTCTCGAAGCGCACGTGGAGGCGGCGCCCTTCGCTCTCGAAAATCTCGCGCAGGCGGCGGCGGATGAAGTGTGTCGGCAGGAACGACGCCACCGACCAGTCCTCGATGTCGGCCGGAGTGATTTCCGTCTTCCGCGCCAGCGGGTCGTCCGCCGGCACCGCGCAGACGCAGTCCATGGAGATCTCCTCGGCGTCGACCAGGGGCGAGTCCGTCGCCGCCTCGGCGAAACCGACGTCAAACTGCTGCGAGGCCATGCGCTCGTACACCCTCTCCGAGCTCTGGCTGACCATGGAAATGGTGACGTCGCGGCGATTACGGACAAAGCTGCTGATCAGCAGCGGCATCAGGTGTTCGGCGTGAACCGGCATGCAGGCGATGCTCAGATGCCCGGCCTCGCTGGTCCCCACCTCCTGCATGGTCAGGCGGAGGCCGTTGAGTTTGTCGAGAATGGCACTCGCCTCGTCGAGCAGGAAATGGGCCTCGGGAACCGGATGCAGGCGCCCGCCCCGGCGGTCGAACAGCTTGTAGCCTACCGACGCTTCCAGTCCGGCGATCAGGGTACTGACGGCGGGCTGGGTGCGGCCCATATTGCGCGCCGCCTTTGTCACCGACCCGGTCAGCATCACTTCCTGAAAGGCTTCCAACTGTCTCAGATTCATAAAGCACCTTTTTCCAATACCCCCATATCATAAATTAAATTTATTGGTTGAAAAGTTTTTATAGTTTGCGTTTATGCAGCACCTCCGCGACACTGTCGGTCAGGGTTTGGTCAAACCACCGGATTACAAACACAAAAAAACCTACAGATTCGGTGGTCCCGGGGAGATCGCGTCGACATGACCACCGAACTGACACCGCGGCCTTTCTGGTGGGAGGCCGCCCAGCCACAAGTCCTGCCCGCGGAACCCGTGCTTCCGGCCTGTGACGTCGCCATCGTCGGCGCCGGGTATGCCGGCCTGTCGGCGGCCCTTGTGCTGGCTCGCGCCGGCCGCTCGGTACAGGTCTTCGACCGCCAGCGCCCGGGAGAGGGCGCTTCGTCGCGCAACGGCGGCATCGCCAGCGGCAACATCCGCATGGGGTTCTCGAAAATGGTCGATGCCCTCGGGCTCGACCGCGCCAAGCGGGTCTACGGTGAAGGCAAGACGGCGCGCCAGGGCCTGGCAACGTTCATCGCCGAGGAGAACATCGACTGCGATTTCGAACTGGTGGGCCGGTTCACCGGCGCCGTGCGCCCCGAGCATTACGAAACCCAGGGCCGCGAGGCGGATTTCCTCAACAGGCACCTCGACGTCGGCGCCCACATGGTGGCCCGCGCCGACCAGCACGGTGAAATCGGGTCCGACCTTTATCACGGCGGCATGGTGCGTCCCGACATCGGCGGCCTCCATCCCGCCAAGTTCGTTGCCGGGCTCCTCGCCAAGACCACCGAGGCCGGCGTCATCGTCCATGGCGAGACGCCGGTTACCCGGGTGCGACGCGACGGCAACGGCTTCGACGTCATCACCGCCCGCGGTACCGTCCGCGCCGGCGATGTCATCGTCGCCACCAACGGCTACACCGACGGGGTCGACCGCTGGCTTCGCCGCCGCCTCGTACCCGTGCCCAGCCGCATGATCGCCACCGAGCCCCTGGCGCCCGAGGTCATGGCGCGTCTCATGCCCAGGCGCCGCATGCTCGGCGAGACCCTCAAGATGTACCACTATTTCCGCCCTTCCCCCGACGGGTCGCGCATTCTTCTCGGCGGCCGTGAGGGGACATACGATGATGGCGGCACCGCCTTCGCCAAGCATCTCCGCGCCCGCCTGATCAAGGTCTTTCCCGAACTCGCCCAGGTCGCGCTGACCCATTCCTGGAGCGGATACGTCGCCTTCAACCTGGATTTCATGCCTCGGCTGTTCGTCCGCGACGGCGTTCACTACGCCACCGGTTTTTGCGGTTCGGGCGTCGTCTGGGCTTGGTGGATCGGGCAGTTGGTGGCCAGCAGGCTGATCGGCGAAGAGACCGCCGAAAGCGCCTTCGCCGGCGCCCCGCCCGGTGCCGTGCCATTTTATTCCGGACGGCCGTGGTTCCTGCCGGTCGTCCTTACGTGGTTCGGATTGCAGGATCGATACAAGGTACTGGCGAAGATATGACCTTCATCCGAGATCATCGCCGGTCATTCAGTTTTCCGGGGGAACCCAGTGGAGAAATCCGTGCCGGTTCCCTTGAGAAAAAACCCTCGCCGCGTGCTTTCAGAACGCCGTGGACGACGGGAACGTCCATAACATTAACGACCCAACCAAGGAGGACATAGACGATGAAATTCAAGACACATCTTCTGGTGGCCGCCGTCGCCGCTGTGGCTTTGGCCACCGGCGCGGCTCAGTCACAGGAAATGAAGTTCTGGCGCATCGGCACCGGTGGCGCCGGCGGCACGTACTTCCCCATCGGCGGTCTGATCGCCAACGCCATTTCCAGCCCGCCGGGCTCGCGCTCCTGCGCCAAGGGCGGCACCTGCGGCGTACCGGGCCTGGTCGCCATCGCGGTTTCCACCAACGCCTCGGTCGCCAACATGAACGCCATCCACGCCGGCCAGCTTGATGCAGGCCTCGCCGGCGCGCAAAGCGTCACGCAAGGCTATAACGGCACCGGCAAATTCGCCGGCAACAAAAAGGACAAGGTCCGCGTCATCGCCAATCTCTATCCCGAAGACATGCATCTGGTGCTGAAGAACGGCCTGAAGCTCAATAGCCTTAAAGACCTGAACGGCAAGAAGATCGGTGTTGCCGCGGCGGGCTCGGGCACCCAGGTTTCGGTGCGCATGATCCTCAAGCATTACAACATCAAGGCGGACGAAAACGAGTTGAACCTGGGGCAGAGCACCCAGCGTATCGCTGACGGCCAGATCGACGCCTTCTTCTATGCCGGCGGCACGCCGTTCGCGGCGCTGATCCAGCTCGGCTCCACCAAGGGCTTCAGTCTTTACAAGTTCTCCGACGCCGAGCGTAAGGCGATCAACAAGATCATCCCCTACTATGTTGAATCGATGATCCCCGCCGGCACCTACGAGAACATCAAGACCGATACCCCGACAGTGGCGGTGAACGGCCAGTTGGTGACCAACGTCGACCAGCCCACCGACCTCGTCTATGGCATCACCAAGGCGCTGTGGAGCAAGAAGACCCGCGGCCTCCTGGACAAGGGACATGCCAAGGGCAAGGCCATCCGGATGGAGACGGCGCTGAAAGGCGTGTTGATCCCGCTGCACCCGGGTGCCGAGAAGTTCTACAAGGAAGTGGGCCTGATCAAGTAATTGCCCATCTTGTTGCGGGAGGCGGGCACGGTGCGTGCCCGCCTCCATCGCGACGTAATTTTTTAGCCTGTAACTCAAACTAAATAAAAAAAACCGCGCGTTCAGGGCGGCATCAGGGGAGGCGGCAATGGCCGAGTATGACGTCAAGTTAGCCGAAGAACTGGAAGAGAAATACGACTCCGGTCTTCAGACCCGCGCCCTTGGCCCGTGGTTGGTCAAATTCAGTTTCGCCTTTTCCATTGTTTTCGCCGCCTACCACTACATCACCGCCGGCATCGGCGTGCCCATCGATTACTGGCACATGGGCTTCCACATGTCGGGCGTCATTCTGCTGGTGTTCATCGGCTTTCCGATTATCAAGGGCGACAGTGCCTGGACGCTGCATCCCAACACCTGGTGGCGCTATGCCAACGTCCCCCTTTGGGACTGGTTGCTGATCACCGCCGGTATCGCGTCGTCGCTATACATCGGTATCACCTGGTACGAGATCGATTTCGAGTTCATGGGCGGCCGCTTCCATCTCCCCGAACAGGTTCTGCGCCAAGGCAACCCATCGCCCATCGACGTCGTCTTCGGCACTGTGCTGATTTTGGTGTTGCTGGAAGCCGTCAGGCGGACGCTGGGCATGATCGTTCCGATCATCATTATCCTGTTCACCGTTTATGCGGTGTTCGGCAAATACATGCCGCTCCAGATTCTCAAGCATCCGGGCATCAACTGGGCCCAGTACGTCAACAACATGTACTTCCCCGCCGAGGGAATTTATGGCGTGACGCTGTGGATCGTCTCCACCGTTGTCTTCCACTTCGTGCTCTTCGGTGTCCTGGCGCAGCGCATGGGTCTGGGCCAGTTCTTCGTCGACGTGGCGACGGTGGCTGCCGGCCGCTACACCGGCGGCCTAGCCAAGGTCAGCGTCGTGTCGTCGGCGTTCTTCGGCACCATCTCGGGATCCTCCATCGCCAACACGGTTTCCACCGGCTCGCTGACCATCCCCAACATGAAGAAGATGGGCTACCCCGGCCATCTCGCCGGCGGGGTCGAGGCCGCGGCCAGTGCCGGCGGCCAGATCACACCGCCGATCATGGGCGCCGCCGCCTTCATCATGGCCGAGTTCCTCGAGGTTCCCTACACCACCATTGTCATTGCCGCCGCCATCCCCGCCGCCATGCACTATGTCGGTGTCCTCTGCATCGTCCATTTTCAGGCCAAGCGCCTGGGGCTGAAGGGCGTGCCCGCCGAGGAAGTCCCCAAATTGATGGCGGTCCTCAAGAAGGGATGGCCGACGGCCATCCCTCTGGTGGTGCTGGTTTACGTGCTGTTCAGCGGTTTCTCGCCGCACATGGCGGCATTCTGGGGGATCACCACGGCACTCGCCGTCGGGTTCCTCAATCCCATGCACCGGATTACCCTGCGCGACCTGGCCGAGGGCTGTGTCACCGGAGTCAAATACGCCCTCGCCGTCGGCGCCGTTTGCGCCGCCATCGGCATCGTCGTCGGCGTCGTCAATTCCACCGGCCTCGGCTTCCGCCTCGGTTTCATGGTCGCCGACGGCGCCCTCACCAAGGCCGAAAACCTTATCGACCTGGTTTCCTGGATTCCCTTGATGGAGGTTTCGTTGCAGGGCTTGACGCTGTTCCTGTCCCTGGTCCTGATCGCCATCACCTGCATCATGATGGGTGCCGGACTGCCGACGACCGCGCTCTACATCATGCTCGCCACCGTCGCCCAACCGGCCCTGTCCAACCTGGGCATTCCGCCGCTCGCCTCCCAACTTTTCGTGCTCTACTACGGGGTCATCTCGGAAATCACGCCGCCGGTCTGCGCCTCGGCCTACGCCGCGGCCGGAATCGCCGGCGCCAACCCGTTCAAGACCGGGGTGTCCGCGTTCTCCTTCGGCATCGCCAAGTTGATGGTGCCCATGGTCTTCGTCTATTCGCCGGCCATGTTGATCGTGCTCGACCAATACTTCACCTGGGGCGCGTTCCTGGAGACGACACTCACCTGCGCGCTCGGCATCGTCATGGTGGCGACCGCCGTCAGCGGCTACTTCATCGCCCATATGCCGACGCATTTCCGCCTCTTGATGGGACTGGCCGGCGTCTTCATGGTCGCCCCCGGCGGGACCAGCGATATGTACTCTCTGTTGTTGGCGCTTCCGGTATTGATCCAGCAGGTGATGGCACGGCGGCAGGAACGCGCCGCCGTCCTCGAAAATGCCTGACCCCGGGTCCAGGGACGCCGTCGTCGTCGGTGCCGGTATCGTCGGCATCTGCGCGGCGTTGTCCCTGTTGGAGAAGGGTTTCACCGTCCGCGTCATCGACCCGGAGCCGCCGGCGGACGGCGCCAGTTCGGGCAACGCCGGCGTCATCTCGCCCTGGTCCTGCGTGCCCCAGACCCTGCCCGGCCTGTGGAAGGACGTGCCCAAGTGGCTGCTCGACCCCGACGGGCCGCTGGCCCTGCGCTGGGCCTACACGCCCAGGCTTTTGCCCTGGTTGTTCCAGTTCTTCGCCGCCGGCAACGTCAAGCGCCTGCCCGCCATCGCCGACGCCATGCTCACTGTCAACCGCCCCTCCGTCGATCTCTTCCACCAGCTTCTCGACGGCACCGGCGACGAGGATCTGGTCCGCGATTCCCTCTACCTCCACCTTTATCGCAACCCTGCCGGCGCCGACCTGAACAACCTGCCCTGGCGGCTGCGCAGCGAACGGGGGGTTCCCCTCGAGGTCCTGCGCGGCGGCGAGATTCAGGAGGTCGAGCCCGAGCTCTCCACCGACTTCAAGGCCGCCGTCGTCATCCGCAGCCAGGGCCGGGCGACCAACCCGGGCCGCCTCGGCAAGGTCCTGGCGGCCAAGGCCGAGGCCCGGGGCGCCACCTTCGTCCGCGGCCGGGTCCACCGCTTGGCCCCCGGCGTCAACGGCGAATGCCGGCTGGAAACAGACCAGGGTGAGCTTGCCGCCGCCAAGGTCGTTCTCGCCGCCGGCGCCTGGTCGGCCCGCCTTCTCGCGCCCCTGGGGGTCAAGGTTTGCCTCGAGGCCGAGCGCGGCTACCACATGGTGTTCGAGGACCCCGGCGTCACCCTCAACCACTCGATCATGGACGCCGAGCGCAAGTTCGTCACCAGTTCCATGGAGATGGGCATTCGCAGCGCCGGCACCGCCGAATTCGCCGGCCTCGACGCGCCCCCCAACTACCGGCGCTCCAAGGTTTTCGAGCACCTCGCCAAGCGCATCCTTCCCAACCTCAACACGGCCAAGAAGAGCGAATGGATGGGGACCCGCCCGTCGATGCCCGATTCCGTCCCCTGCATCGGTCCCGTTCCCGGCCACCCCAACATCATTGGCGCTTTCGGCCACGGCCACCTCGGCCTCACCGGCGCCCCGATGACCGGCCGCATGGTCGCCGCCCTGGCCGCCGACGAGCCCTTGAACCTGGACCTCAAGCCGTTCCGCCTGGACCGGTTCGCCTGAGGCCCCAATGGCGTCCCATGATGCCATTGTTGTCGGCGGCGGCCTCGTCGGGGCCGCTATCGCCTTCGGGCTGCAGCGCCTCGGCCTGGCAACCCTGATGCTCGACGAAGGCGACGTCGCCTTCCGCGCCGCCCGTGGCAATTTCGGCCTCGTCTGGGTCCAGAGCAAGGGCATCGATTTCCCCCCCTACGCCCGCTGGACCTGGACCTCCGCCGAGGCCTGGGCCGAGCTCCACGACGAGATCCGCGAACTGACCGGCACCGATACCGGATATTCCCGTCCCGGCGGCATCGACGTCTGCGTCGACGGTGGCGAACTGGCGGCCAAGGAGGCCCGGCTCGAGCGCCTCCACAACCACTCTCCCCATTTCAAGTATGAGATCCTCGACCGCAAGGCCCTCGCCGGGGTTCTGCCCGGCCTCGGTCCCGACATCGCCGGCGGCACCTATTCTCCCGCCGACGGCCACGCCAACCCCCTTTACCTGTTGCGCGGCCTCCACGCCGGGTTCCAGGCCAGGGGCGGCCGCCGGAAAGGCGGCGCGCCGGTCACCGCGATCCGGTGCCAGGGCGGCGGGTTCGCGGTCAGCACCCGGGTGGGCGAATACCAGGCCCCGCGCCTGGTGCTCGCCGCCGGCCTCGGAACCCGGGCCCTGGCGTCCCAGGTCGACCTCGATATTCCGGTCGGCCCTCAGCGCGGCCAGATCCTGGTCACCGAACGCCTGAAACCGTTCCTGCACCTGCCGGTCTCCAGGGTGCGCCAGACCGCCGAGGGCAGCGTCCTTTTGGGCGACTCACAGGAGGACGTGGGCTTCGACGACGCCGCCACCTCCGACGTCATCAACGCCATTGCCTGCCGCGCCGTCCGCGTTTTTCCCTTCCTCGCTCGCGCCCGCGTCGTCCGCGCCTGGGGAGCGCTGCGGGTCATGACCCCGGACTCGTGCCCCATCTACGAGCAATCGGCGGAAAGCCCCGGCCTTTTCGCCGCCGCCTGCCACAGCGGCGTCACCCTGGCGGCGGCCCACGTCTACGGTCTCGCCAAGGCGATCAGCGAGGGAACCCTTCCCGACGCCGTGACTCCCATGACCGCCGCGAGGTTCGCCCATGCGCCGCATTGACCCCGCCACGCCGACCGCGGTCGCCATCGAGTTCCAGGGCCGGCCGGTCCAGGCCCGCGACGGCGAAACCGTCGCCGCCGCCCTCCTCGCCGCCGGCGAAACCGTCTTCCGCGAAACCCCGGTCACCGGCTCCCCCCGCGGCCCCCACTGCATGATGGGCGTCTGTTTCGACTGTCTGGTGGAGATCGACGGCGAGCCCAACCAGCAGGCCTGCATGACCCTGGTCCGCGACGGCATGCGCGTCGCCCGCCAGATCGGCGCCGGCGATATCGCGCCGCCTTCCGAACCGGCCGGGGACGGACTATGAAGGCCGAATACGACATCACCGTCATCGGCGCCGGCCCCGCCGGCATGGCGGCGGCCGCGGTTGCCGCCGGCGATGGCGCCTCGACCCTGCTGGTCGACGAGCAGCCGGCGCCCGGCGGCCAGATTTACCGCGCCATCGAGAGCCCGGGCATTACCGGCCGCGAGGTTCTCGGCGACGACTATTTCCGCGGCGAAGGCCTGGCCCGCGAACTCCGCGACAGCACCGTCGACTATGTTCCCGGCGCCACCGTGTGGCAGGTCTCCCGGGACCGCGAGATCGGCATCACCCACGGCGGCAAGGCACGGGTCCTCACCGCCGGGCGCGTCATTCTCGCCACCGGCGCGCAGGAGCGG
>JAJFIG010000282.1 GCA_021775195.1 Rhodospirillales bacterium
CGATGGGAAAGGACGGCGCGGATGGTCCGGAGAAGTCTCATGTTGGTCGGCGTCGCATGCTCCCCTCTACCAGGCAGATTGTTCCCGCTTCCGCGTCCCGATACAAGTGTCATGACTGTGTCAATCCGATCTCCTGGACGAAACCCGCTGTCGCCCGCCCCGACGCCACGTTCACATCATGCCCCGCGGCAGGACGCTGTCGCCAAGCAGGGGATAGCGGCGGCTGTCGAACATCTGATAATGCCACCACTCGCGGCTGTAGAAATCCCACCCGGCGGTGCTCATGATGCCGAGAAGCAGGGCCCGGTTGCGCTGGGCCAGGGCGGAGACGTCGGTGTTGCCGTGATGGGCAAGGGGCGTGAGCGCGTCGAACACGGTTCCCATTTCGAGGTCGTGCCCCGAGCCGTCGGTCAGGGTCAGGTCCACGGCGACGCCCCGGGAATGGGGCGAGCCCCGCCGGGGATCGGCCAGGAACCCGGGCTCCGGCGTGTGGTTCCAGAGTACCCACTGGGCCTCGGCCGGCCGGAAGGCATCGAAGATCCTGATCCCCAGCCCCTGCACCGCCGCCAGGTCGACGGCGCGCCGCAACAGCCGTTCGGCGTCCGCATGCAGGTAACAGGCGGCCCGGCCGTAGACCGGCCGGCCGGTGAAGTTGTCGTCTCCGGCGTAAGCCAGGTCGATGGCGACGGAGTGGGTGGACGGCGTGATCTCGACAAGCATCTCTTAGTGTCCGTTTAGGAATGACCTGTTTGAAATCAATTTGTTACAGATTAGCGTCATGCGCGGGCTTGACCCGCGTATCCACGTCTCCCGGTCCGGCAGTCGGTGTGAAGCAGGGCGTGGATGGCCGGGTCAAGCCCGGCCATGACGACATTGAGTGCATTCGACATAGTGGTTCTAAACAATTTTTTCCCAAACGGGTCCTTAAGAACCAGGGTTTTCCAACGACGGCCTTGTGGCCGCGGCCCAGGGCAGTATAAGTCCATGGCTTGGGATGTAATGCGGTATTTCGGGCTGGCGGCACGCGTGAACGGCGGTAATCTATCCCCATGAACGTTCTTGCCCTAGATACGGCGACATCGGCGTGCTCGGCGGCCCTCTGGCGCGACGGCATGGTCCTGGCTCACCGCTTTGCCATGATGCCCCGCGGCCAGTCCGAAGCTCTCCTGCCCATGGTCAGGGACGTGATGCGGGAATCGGGATGCGGCTTCCCCGATCTCGGCCTCATCGCCGTCACCGTCGGGCCGGGGGCGTTCACGGGGCTGCGCATCGGCCTCGCCGCGGCCCGCGGCATGGCCCTGGCCTCAGGCGTCGATTGCCTCGGCCTGACCACCCTGGAGGCGGTTGCTCACGGTGTCCCTGCGGCCGAACGTGACGGGGCCCCGATACTTGTCGCTCTTGAATCCAAGCGTGCCGATATTTACGCCCAGGTCTTTTCCTCCGACCTTGCGCCGCTCGGTTCTCCCCGGGCGCTGCTTCCCGAGGATCTGGCGGAGATGGTTCCGTCGGGGACTGTGCGGGTGGTTGGAGATGCCGCCGAACGGACCGCCGCCGCCCTTGCCGCCGCCGGCGCCGATGCCATTGTCAGCACCGCCATCGGCGTTCCCGATGCTGCTACCATTGCGGGACTTGCCGCCGGCCGCGCCGGCCAGGTCGCGGGTCCGCCCGCGCCGCTCTACCTGCGCCCACCCGATGTCCGGATTCCGGCGGCGGGACCACGGCAGTGATGACGCAACCGGCCGTCACTCCTTTCGGATCAAAAGGCGGAAAACGGCCCCTGGTCCGGTGTCTTCTTCCTCGGGTTCCAGGCTGAGCACGGTGTGCCCGTGCTCGCGCACCGACCGGGGGACGTTTTCAAGGGGTTCCTCGCCCCGCAGGCGCACCTCGGCCACCTGTCCGGGAGCCATTCGCTCGATCAGCAGCTTTGTCTTGACGAAGGTCAGCGGACAGACCTCGGGCGTTATATCGAGAAAGAATTCAACGCCTTTATGCAATTTGTCTAATTCAATGTTTCTCATGTGAAATTCTTGATTCACCTGGATTTGCCAAATATATAGTGCACACACAAACAATAAGTGGGATCAACTTAAGAAGACTGAACAACCTAGCGTAAGTGAATTGCTGGAATTGACGACCGAGATTGTTTCCGCGCATACCGGTAACAACACCGTCGCGGTCGCCGATTTGCCCCAGTTGATTCAGGATGTTTACAAGACATTGGTGGCCGTTGGCAACGCGCCGGTGGTGCCGGAACGCCCGCGCCCCGCAGTGCCGATTAAGAAATCAATATTCCCTGACTACATCGTCTGTCTCGAGGATGGCAAGAAGCTCAAAATGCTGAAGCGCCATTTGAAGACCGCCTATAACATGACGCCGGAGGACTATCGCGAACGTTGGGGACTGGCGCCGGATTACCCCATGGTTGCGCCGAGCTATGCTACTCATCGGAGCAACCTGGCAAAGAAGATCGGCCTCGGCACCAAGCCGCGCAAACGCCGCAAAAAGGCCGGTTGAGCCGCCGCGGTTCACGGTCGTGGAATTCACGGCAGTGCGCTTGATATCGATTCCCCGTCCGGGCATCCGGCGGGGACAACTACTGGGCTCGGGGAGAGCCAATGCCATCATCGTCACGAATTGAAAAGCTGTGCATCGACAAAGGTATGAAGATGACCGGTCAGCGCCGGGTCATCGCCCGCGTACTGTCGGAGGCCAAGGATCATCCCGACGTCGAAGAGGTCTATCGGCGGGCCATCAAGATCGACAAGCGCATCAGCATCGCCACCGTCTACCGTACCGTGCGCCTGTTCGAGGAGGCGGATATTCTCGAGCGTCATGAGTTTGGCGACGGCCGGGCCCGTTACGAGGAGGCCACCGAGAGCCACCACGATCATCTGATCGACATCAAGTCGGGTGAGGTCGTCGAATTCCAAAACAAGGATATCGAGGCGCTCCAGGAAAGAATCGCCCTGGAGCATGGCTTCAAGCTGGTCGGCCACCGCCTGGAACTCTACGGCATTCGCCAGGGACCGAAAAAATAGTTCGCCGCGGCGTGCACACCACAAGCACGACGGATTGGCGACGCCTTGACATGATGGCGAGCGGTATTACCTTTTTTCCATACCGAACGTTTCGCCGGATAGGGCTCTAGTGGATAGAATCCAACATATGGCACCCATATCCCGGCTTCCCGGGGCGTCGAGCCCCCTTGACGATGCGCCGGCATCGCCCGCGGGCACTCTCCTACCGGGAAACCGGGATATGGGATCGTATGGGTACCATATGTTGGATTTTATCCACTAGGCACCCGCAGGGATAGCGCGAACCCCCTTGGCTAAAACACTGCACATCCGCACCTATGGTTGCCAGATGAACGTCTACGACTCCGCCCGCATGGCGGACGTCCTGGCGCCCCTCGGCTATGGTCTCGTCGATGACGCCGACGGGGCCGACATGGTGATCCTCAATACCTGCCACATCCGCGAGAAGGCGGCCGAGAAGGTGTATTCCGCACTGGGGCGGTTACGGCCCCTGAAGCGCCGCAGGGGCGACGCCGGCGGGCGCATGATTCTCGCCGTCGCCGGATGCGTCGCCCAGGCCGAGGGCGAGGAGATACTCCGTCGCGCGCCTTATGTCGACATGGTGTTCGGTCCCCAGACCTATCACCGGCTGCCCGAGATGGTCGCCCGCTTGAGCCGTGCCGCCGGCGCCGTCCTCGACACCGATTTTCCCGCCGAGTCCAAGTTCGATCACCTGCCCGACTCCACCCCCTCGGGGGACGCCACCGCGTTCCTGACGGTTCAGGAGGGGTGCGACAAGTTCTGCACCTTCTGTGTCGTGCCCTACACCCGGGGCACCGAGTTTTCCCGTCCCGCCGGCGAGGTCCTCGACGAGGCCCGCCATTTGGCCGCAGCCGGGGTCCGTGAGATCACGCTTCTCGGCCAGAACGTCAACTGCTACCACGGCATCGCGCCCGAAGGCGGCGAGTGGGGCCTGGGGCGGCTGATCGAGGCGGTTGCCGAAGTCCGGGGGATCGAGCGGATTCGCTACACCACATCCTATCCCGCCGATATGGACGACGCCCTGATCGCGGCCCACCGGGATGTCCCCCAACTGATGCCGTTCCTGCACCTGCCGGTACAGTCGGGATCGGACCGCATACTCGGGGCCATGAACCGGCGCCACACGGCGGACGACTACCGCCGCCTCGCCGACCGCCTGCGCCGGGCCCGTCCCGATCTGGTCCTGTCTTCCGATTTCATCGTCGGCTTCCCGGGCGAGACCGACGCCGATTTCCAGGCCACCCTGGGCCTGGTGAAGGATGTCGGTTTCGCCCAGGCCTATTCGTTCAAGTACAGCCCCCGCCCGGGCACCCCGGCGGCGACCCTGGAGGCCCAGGTCCCCGACCCCGTCAAGGACGAGCGCCTGGCCACCCTTCAGGCCCTCCTCAACGACCAGCAGCTGGCC
>JAJFIG010000283.1 GCA_021775195.1 Rhodospirillales bacterium
GGTCCTGGCCCTGCTGCTGGCGGTGGTCGATCTGCTGGTCAGCCTGGCGCTCAGGGGTCTGCTTGGGTCCGGCGCCCTGGCCGCCGGACTGGCCCTGGCGGTGCTGAGCCAGGGGGCGGCGGCGCAGGACGACGAGGAGATGGCGCTGGCCGCCAGCCTGCAGACCCGTCTCGCCTATGTCCTCACCGGCGATGCCCAGGTGGACGAAACCAGCCGCGCCGGGCTGGCGGGACTGGGGGTCATGGCGACGCGCCGGACGGCGGCGGAACTGGGCGCCCCGATGGGCATCGATCCCGGCACCGACGAACTTGTGTTCTACCCGCTCCTCTACTGGCCGGTGACCGATGGACAGGTGCCGCCAATGGGGCGGGCGGCTTCGCGCCTGAACACCTACCTGCGCAATGGCGGTACGATACTCATCGATACCCGTGACCGTGACGGGGCGAGCGGTGGTGCCTTCCTGCGCGGCCTGGCCCGGGTGCTCGATATCCCGCCGCTGGTGCCGGTGGGTCCGGACCATGTGCTGACCCGCTCGTTCTACCTGTTGCGGGAACTGCCGGGCCGCTGGGCCGGCGGCCCGGTGTGGGTCGAGGAAAGCGGCGAGCGGATCAACGATGGGGTTTCGCCGATCATCGTCGGTGCCCATGACTGGGCCGCGGCCTGGGCCATGGACGACGCCCAGCGGCCGCTCTACGCGGTGGTGCCGGGGGGCGAGCGGCAGCGGGAAATGGCCTTCCGCTTCGGTATCAATCTGCTCATGTACGCACTGACCGGCAACTACAAGGCTGACCAGGTACACCTGCCGGCGATCATACAGAGGCTCGAACAATGAGCGATGCCGTGAGCCTGGCGCCCCTGGTCCCGTGGCCGATCATCGCCGTGCTCGGGGTGGCGGCGGCCCTGCTGCTGGCCTTCGCCGCCGTGCGCAACGTGCGCGGCACGGCGTTCAGGACCATCGCCATCGCGGTCCTGGTACTGGCGCTGCTCAATCCGCGGGTCGTGCGCGAGGAGCGGGAACCCCAGTCCGACGTGGCGGTTGTGGTGGTCGACGACTCGGCGAGCCAGGCGGTGGGCGCGCGCCGCCGGCAGACCGCCGAGGCGGTCGATGCCGTCAGAAAGGCGCTGGATCGTTTCGACGACCTGGAAATCCGCGTAATCCAGGCCCACGGCGGAGTCACGGGGAACGACGGCAATGAGTCGGAGGAGGGGACGCGACTGTTCGCGGCCCTGGGCCGGGCGGTCGCCGACGTGCCGCGCCAGCGCCTCGCCGGGGCTGTCCTGATTACCGACGGCCAGGTCCACGATATCCCCGAAACACTGCCCCCGATACCGGTGCACGGGCTGCTGACCGGCGGACGGGAGGAAATGGACCGGCGCCTGATCATCGAGAAGGCGCCGGGGTACGGCATCGTCGGCAAGGAGGTCGGCATCGTCTACCGGGTCGAGGAACGGGAACCCGTGGCGGCCGGCAAGCGCCGGGACATGGTCAAGGTGGTGTTGCGGGTCGACGGCAAGGCGGCAGGCTCGGCCCTTGTTCCCGTGGGCCGGAAAGACCGTATTTCGTTCACCCTGGAACATGCCGGACCGACGGTGCTGGAACTGGAAGCGGCGCCGGCCGAAGGCGAACTCTCGACCCTGAACAACCGCTCGGTGGTTGCCGTCAACGGTGTGCGCGACCGGCTTCGGGTGCTGCTGGTGTCGGGCCAGCCCCACGCCGGGGAGCGCGCCTGGCGCAACCTGTTGAAGTCCGACCCCTCGGTGGACCTGGTCCACTTCACGATCTTGCGGCCGCCGGAGAAGGACGACTTCACGCCCCTGAAGGAACTGTCGCTGATCGTGTTCCCGGTGCAGGAGCTGTTCGAGACCAAGCTCCACGAGTTCGACCTTATCGTTTTCGACCGCTATGTGGTGCGCGACGTACTGCCGCCGTCCTACTTGCGCAACGTCGGCGACTACCTGCGCAAGGGGGGCGCCATCCTGCTGGCGGTGGGGCCCGAGTTCGCCGGCGTGCGCAGCCTCTATCAGACGGCCCTGGGCCAGGTGATGCCGGCGGTGCCGACGGGACGGGTGCTGGAAAAGGGCTACCGGCCGGCGCCGACCGAGGTCGGGCAACGCCATCCGGTGACCGCGGCCCTGGATACCAACGGCGCCGACGGGCCGGCCTGGGGCCGCTGGTTCCGCCAGGTTGAGGCCGGGACGCGCAGCGGCACGGTGCTGATGCGGGGCCTGGACAATCTGCCGCTGCTGGTGCTGGACCGGGTCGAGAAGGGCCGTATCGCCCAGTTGATGAGCGATCACATCTGGCTGTGGGCACGGGGATACGAGGGCGGCGGACCGCAGGCCGAACTGATGCGCCGCCTCGCCCACTGGCTGATGAAGGAACCGGACCTGGAGGAGGAGGGCCTTACCGCCGAGGTCCGGGACGGGCGCTTGAGCATCGAGCGCCGCAGCCTCAATCCCGATCCGGTGCCGGTGACGGTGACGGCGCCGTCGGGCAAGGCGCAAACCGTCGACCTGAAGACCGGCGGCGACGGCATCGCCCGGGCGGTGGTGGCGGCAGTGGAGACGGGGCTTTACCGGGTCGGGGATGGGACCCAGGCCGTCCTGGCGGCGTCGGGGGCCCTCAATCCCCTGGAACTGTCCGACCTGAGGGCGACGGCGGATATCCTGGCACCGGTGGCGGAAGCCACGGGCGGCGGCGTTGCCTGGCTTGCCGACGGCATGCCCGACATCCGGCGGACCAGGACTGGGCGGCAGACCGCCGGGCGTGGCTGGATCGGATTGCGGAGGAACGAGACCTACATCGTCACCGGCGTTGCCGAGGTGCCCCTGGTGCCCGGGTTCCTGGTACTGGCCCTGGCGCTCGGCGCCCTGATGCTGGCCTGGTACCGGGAAGGGCGGTAGGGGAAGGTCCGGACCGGGAGAAAATCAACTGTTCGAGGGAGGCCGGTCATCGATACACCGGAAACAAGGAGACTGAGATTCGGGTACCGGGCCCTGGAACAAGTGCTGCGGTGCACGGTCACGGCGCCGGCCCTGGAGGACCTGGCGGCGGCGCTGGCATCGTCGCGGCTCGAAGACGCCAACGCCCTTGCCGGGGATGGCGTCGAGGTCCTGGGCGGCGCCGTCACCACGGTCGACTACGACTACCGGCGAACACCCGCCTTCAGGATCACCCTCGCCGGCGCCGACCTCGGACCCCTGGCGGTCCGGCTGGAGGGGCTGGCGCAAGAAGCGGACCGGGCCGCCTTCTCGCTCGCCGACCTGGCGATGATATCGCCGGAAAGTTCCACCTGCGACCTCGTCTTCTGCAGGCGGGACGGGGTTGCGGCCCTCAACGAGGATTACCGGGCGCGCTGCCCCGGCAGCATCTGGGAGGCGATGCTCCATCATCCCCCGCCGACGCCCGAGGGATTGGGGCGGGCGCGGGATGCCTTCATCGCCTGGTGCGCGCCCAGTCCCGACGGCTGCGAACGGCAGGTTTGGGTGGACACCGACGACGGCGAGACGGCGCTGGCGCCGGCGGCGGCCATGCCACGGCTGTGCGACGCCGACGACCCGGTGGACATCCTCCGCCTCTACGGCGAGCATTCCCTCATCCAGCCCTTCGGCAGCCCCTTCAGCGACATCAAGGCCTGGTTTTACGCCGACGGCACCTTGCTTATGGTTTCCGAACATTGCGTTGCCAGCGGCGACTTCCGGGCCGACGTCGACAACTTCTTCCGCTATCGCGGCCTGGTGGCGGCCTTCGCCGGAGCCCTGGGCGCCGAACGGATGGCCTGGGGCGATAACGCCGAGGACTGGCCGGAGGATTTGGTAAAGCCGGTGGCGGCGCTGGAGGACCGCGACATGCTTTGGGGCTGGTTCACCGAAAACCTGGCGCCCTGCCTGGGCGGGTCGGCATTGCCGGATTGGGTCTGCGGTCGGTTCGCCGAAGTGTTCGCCGGGGAAGCCGCGGAGTCATGAGGGGGCGATGGGCGAATCCCATCCTTCCCGCCATGAAATTTCCAGGCTAAGGTCCCGGCCCGCCAATCATCCGATGACAACATCCTGAAAGCCCTCCGCCCATGAAGCCAAAGATCCTGCGTACCGACGCCGAACTGTTCATCCTCGAGCGCGAGATGGCGACGCTGGGCGCCGCCGCCGAGGTGGTGACCACCGACAGCACCGACGCCGATGAACTCACGCGCCTCGCCGCCGACGCGACGATCATCCTCACCTGCTACATCGATATACCGGCCCAGGTCATCGACGGAGCCCGGAACCTGAAGGGGATCGTCAAGTACGGGGTCGGGACCGACAACATCGACCTGGAGGCGGCGACCCGGAACGGGGTGGCGGTGGCCAACTGC
>JAJFIG010000284.1 GCA_021775195.1 Rhodospirillales bacterium
ATAATGGGGATCGAACGCCCTTGGGTACTACGCGGGCCTGCCGCCGCAACCCATGGCCCAAGGGGAGCCCCGGTAGCCGGCCTGCCGGGGTTCAGTTTTTTCTACCGCATGCGAGCGAGTTGGTGCGTCGACGGATGACCAACGACGATCGGCGCCTCGTGAAGGGCCGGATCATAAGCTTCAGCGGACGCCCTCAATTCGGCGACCGAAAACGCCAGCGTCTGGCCGGCCATCGTCCGGTGGGTACCGGTGCGGAAGATCTGGAACGGCTTCACGTTCGTTCCTTGAGAACAGCAATGCTTGAATGCCGGCGAACTATGCGCGAGCGTGGAACCGTGCCCCCGCGCCGATAACCCGGACAACCGTCCGCGATCCCTTTCCGCGCATCCCGTGCTTATGGCCGGAAACGTCCGATCTACCCCGCCTCCGGACTTACGCTCGGCGATGTCCGCTATCGCGCCCTCTGAGTCTAGTCATCTCCCGCCTTCGGTCGTAGCCGGCATGGCCCGCGTACGGGGAAAATTAACCCAAGTCGGACCTTCCATTGTCAACTTCGCTTCCAGGTAGCGGACATCAGAGCCCGGAGAACAGCGCGTGACATATCTCGTGCAATTCAACGGCTCTCCCGTCCGCAAGCGGCGGGCTTAGCGCCGTTGCCGTTGCAAGATCGGTGATAAGAGTGACAGCGGCCAACGCACGCTCGGGCTTCGCTCCAGAAGTTGGAGCGCCGTCCGGATAATAATCTTCGATCGCACCCCGAAGCAGAACGCAGACGCCCTTCTCTCGCATCGCATCGAGGGTTGGAATGAGAGCTGATCGAGCAGCATCGTCCTCCCGGCAGACACGGACGCGCGCTATGTCGTCTTCCCAAGTGAAGAGTCCGTCCAGAAGCGACAACGTCTCATCGTCGACCGTCCTGCTTTCCTGCACTTTTCTCAATGCCGCTTTTGATTCATCGTAGCGACTTCGGAACGACTGACCGTTGACCTTGTCTTTTATCTGCCTGGCCGTCGGCTCCGCCTTCGTCCCGAGATCTACAATACGTTGATCAATCTGCTGAATCGCAGCGGTGCGTGCGTCATTGACGTCATTCCCTACGCCCAAATGAGCAAAGCCGTCGAACATGGCATCGAGATCGGCGACGATCTTCACCTCGATGCGGAACGCCTCGAAGAACTTCCGGAATTTCGCGAAGTTGCCCTTTCCGGACACACGCACCATGGCGACGTTCTTTGCGTCGAAATCCCACGCTGGATTGAGATGCCTGGCCACATGTTTGAAGAAGGCATCGTCTGACTCTCCCTCAAACAGTACGACTCGCTGACTGAAAAACGCAGCGTCGGCATTTTCGAAGCGCGCCATCCGAAATGTCTCCGCGCTGGCAGCATCGAGTTCAAAGAGAACCGGATGAAGAACGCCCATAGGTTTGGGCTCCGCTGCCTTTTTCGCCACGCGTATGAAAGACGCGGTAACGCCTGGGGCAAAGAATAGCGGCGAATGCGTCGTAACGACCACCTGGTGACTCTCGGAAATACGAGCTAGAGTGCCGAATAGAATCCGCTGCGATCTGGGATGGAGATAGAGTTCCGGCTCTTCGAACAGAAAGAAGAGTGGTCTTTGCGCGGGCTCATCCGCGCCCTCGTGGATCCGAGCCGCATAAAGGCGGGCGACGTAGCACTGAAGGAGCGCGAAGGTCAGCGATCGCTTGATCCCGTCTCCCTTGTTGTCGATGAGATCGCGAGATCCATCGTCGATGAAAATCTGTGCTGCATTTAGTATTGTTCGCAGCTCGGGCGGGGGAACTTCCAGCTCGACTTTTACCGCCGGAAAATTCTCGCTCAGGAACCCTTCAACAGTGCTCTCCAGCTCTCTGACGCGGGCGTGCCGGACATCAACGATTTGGCCATCGAGCTCAGTGCGATTGAACAGGTTATTGAGCTGCTTAAGTGATTGGTTGATTTCGGCGAGATCCGGCGTCATGTCTTCGAGCAGCAGACCTAACAGCCTGCCGAACGATGTAGATTGGCTGGTTTTCAGATCGTCGGCCAGATTCTTGACGGCCGGAATGTAGATCGGCTCCGGCAAAAGGGCAGTGATCGAAGACGCAATGCCTGACGGCAATGGCGCTTCTTCAATTGCAAACTGCTCTCTTGGTAACCGACGGATGCACTCCGAAAGGTACTGCTTGGCGACCGTAATGTTGGGATCAGCGGGGCATTGATCGGCAAACTCGGCATATAGATCGAGGATCACCTGCCGGACTGCGGCGCCCCGCTTCCCCACGAATGCCGTTGATATCTGCTCGTCCCTGTACCGCGGCTCTTTGGGCACAAACCGTCCAACCATAACTTCGACCTTCTGACCTGGGTGATAGCGAACAGTGAGGTCAAGGGATCCGTCGATAACCAACTCTGCAATCTTGCCGCGATGCTCGTCGGCTAACCGTGCAAGATGCGGCTCAGTTACATCCGACAAGTTTATGCGGAACTCGACGGGGCGAATTGGATCATAGAACAGGTCTAGTGGAAGCTGCGTTGGGCGATTCAGCGCGTACACGATCGACTGAAGAACTGTCGATTTGCCCGCATTGTTTTCGCCAACAAGGCAGGCGAACCTTGTAGGCACGAACTCAGCGTCGTGCAACCCTTTGAAATTCGAGATTTTGATCCTTTTGATCTGCATGTTATAGGCGTCTCTCGTGGTTTACCGACACATCCAATGGATTATTTCGTATTGTGGCACTCATCACCATTATAGATTTAGCCGGATCCCCAGAAAGGCACGCGAGTGGCGCATTACTTCACCTGTCCGGTTATGGCGTAGGGCCATCTCGCGGCAGACACCGGTCAGGCTGGCGAATGTCCTGGGAATCGTGCCAATGTCTGGAATCGGCTAATCTCGGACTCCATGGCCGCACCAGAATGATGACCGCTTTCGGACGATTGGGCGACATACGAGCCCGTTTCGTGCATTCAGCACGTCAAATTTCAAACTGAGACACCACCGGAACGCGTGGCGGTTATTGAAATCTCCGACGTTCGCGGGTATACTTCCGGCATGGGCTTAGAAACCCAAGTAGAGGCGGCACGCACCGCCGATGATTGGTGCCTTTTTTGTGCCCGGAATCGTCCGGGCCGGGAGGCGGCGGCACATGTCCAGGGCTAACGCCTAAAAGCCGTCGCGCCGCTCCTCTACGCGGTTTCTAACTCCCGGCTCACTCGCGGTGAGCGAGCCGGTTGCCTTAGAAAGCAAGTAGAGGAGACCACCATGTATCAGTTCACGAACCCGGAGTCCTACCGGGGCCACCCGGCGGACGCCCTCGACGAGGCGGCGTGCGCTCTCGACTGCCTGACGCTTATCTTCGTCGGCGGCCAACCGCCGGAGATGAACGAGAGCCAGTGCCGAGGCCTCTCCATCCTCATGTCCCTGGTGAAGGCGTCCATCCGCAACGCGGAAGCGGAGGTCACTAGCATGATCCAGGAGCCGCGCGCCGAAGGCTACTGCGAGGGCGCGCGATTCGCATCGGACGAATACCACCGGGGCCACCGCGAGGGCCGGCGCGTCGTGCTCCGGGCCATCGATCACATCAACCCCGTGGCGGCGTCCAAGATCGCCGATGCCGTCGCCGCGTACAGCGGCGGCGACGACGGGGAACCACCCGGCACGGCAACCGCCGCCGACGCGGAGAACGAGAAGCCCGACGCCGCGACTCCAGAGCCCGAGGCAAAAACCCCGCCGGCCGCGAACGGCACCTACCCGAAGGTGGGCAACGAGGCGTCCGCCAACAAGACGGTGAAGGAGGCACAACCGAAGACCAAGCCGAGCCGCCGCAAGGCATCCTGAACGGAGACGTTAGGGGCGGGCCACCGGGTCCGCCCCCACTCTTTATATATAGGAGGGTCCCATGTTGAACAGCGACGGCGGATTGGACCTCCGGGTGTCAGTCTCCGCGCGCGATTGGGGGTATGCCCAGCGGCGGATCACGTACCTGGAAGCCGTCATCGTCCAGGTCTTGCGCGACCTGGACTAACTCACCGACTGGTATTCGGCGGTGGACTTCGCCGGCATGCGCCTGCCCGGCCTGCCGGCGACTCCGGCCGGCATCACGCGCCACGCCACCGTGAACGGATGGATTCGGCGCCGGGCGGCGGGGCGCGGCGGCCCGTTCGAATACCACTTCACGAGCCTGCCGTGCCGTGCCTTCGACGCGATGATCACGCGCATCATCGACGTGCCCGATGCCGAGCGCATGGACGCCATGGACGCGGTGGAATACGCGCCCGCCATCCCGAACGCGCCCGACAACGGCACGGCGCCCGACAACGCGTCGCCTGCGTGGCTGCTGCCGCTCCTGCGGGTGATCCGCGAGCGCGGCCCCGTCACCTTGCAGAGCGCGTTGAGGACCTTGCCGGGCACCTTGCCGCCCGGCGTGGCCTGCCCGACGTTCGAGGAGGCGGACTCCTACCTTCGCCGCCTGGGCATGGTTGTGGATGGTTGAACGGCTATGGGGCCGGGCGGGCAGAACGCCCGCCGCCGTCCCTTCCGTCATCACCAATCTGACACCGGCCCAGCGCCGCCGTGCCGAGTCCCGGCATGCTGTTGTCCAGGCCTGCGACACCTTCATCACCAACGCCGGCTTGGGCCGCCATTCCGGCGCCGCCGTCTTCGCCGCCCTTTACAACGCCGGGGCCATCCCCATCGACCAGGCAACACGCGAGACATTGCCGACGGTCCACGCCAATTCCATCAAGAACTGGCGCGCCGCCCTTCACCGGGACGGCATGGTGGCTCTGGCCGGCAGGTACGGCCGCCACCGCATCGGCACCGGCACCATCGACAAGGACCCCGATCTCCGGGACTTCGTCGTCGGCCTGCTGGCCGCCAAGCCCCACGTCGACGCCGCTCAGATCATGCGGGGCCTCCGCGCCCGCTTCGACGACGGCCGCGCCCTGCCGTCCTACCGCGCCGCCCAGCGCTGGGTCGCCAAGTGGAAGCGGGAAAACGCCGACGTCTTCCAGGCCGTCACCGATCCCGACGCCTTCCGGTCGCGCCGTGGCGTCGCCTTCGGCTCCGCGTCCGACAACATCGTCGCCCTCAACGAATTGTGGGAGCTGGACAGCACACCCGCCGACGTCATGCTTTCGGACGGACGGCGGCACGCCATCGTCGGCGTCATAGACGTATGGTCCCGCCGCGCCATGGTCCTGGTGACGCCCACGTCCCGCGCCGTCGCCATCACCACTTTACTTCGCCGCGCCATGGCCGCCTGGGGCGTCCCCGTCGCCATCAAGACCGACAACGGCTCCGACTACGTCAGCTTTCACATGAAGCGGGCGCTCGCCGATCTCGCCGTCGACCACCGCCTCTGCCCGCCCTACAGCCCCGACCGCAAGCCCCATATCGAACGCTTCCTCGGGACCTTATCCCATCAATTCCTTGAGCTCCTGCCCGGCTACGTCGGCCATTCGGTGAACGACCGCAAGGCCATCGAGAATCGCCGCTCGTTTGCCCAGCGCGCCGGCGCCGATGCCGCCGACCTGGTCGCGGTCGGCATGTCCGCCGCCGACCTTCAAACGGCCCTCGACGAATGGTGTGACACCGTCTACGGCCGCGCCGTCCATTCGGGTATCGACATGAGCCCCTTCGAGCGGGCCGCCGGCTGGCGCGGCGAGCTTCGCCGCATCGCCGACGAACGGGCGCTGGACGTCCTTCTCGCCGAGGCCCCGGGCAAGGGCCATCGCACGGTCACAAAGAAGGGTCTCCGCCTCGACGGTGCCACCTTCATCGCCGGCGAGCTCGGCGCCTACATCGGGCGCCAGGTCCACGTCCGCTACGACCCCACCGACATGGGTTCCATCTACGTCTTCGATTGCGAGACGGGCGCCTTTATCGTCTGCGCCGAATGCCCCGAGCGCACCGGCATCGACCGCCGCGCCGCCGCCATGCGGGCCAAGGCCATGCAGAAAGCCTACATCGGCGAGGAAAAGAAGAAGCTCCGCGCCAAGTCCCGCAAGGTCACCCCCGAAAAGATCGCCGAGGAAATGCTCGCCCAGGGCCGGCGTGCGGCCGGCGTCGTCGTCGCCATGCCCCAGCAGGCCGACGCCCACGAGACCCCGGCCCTGGCCGAGGCTGCCGCCGCCATGGCCGAACCCCGCGCCCCCGCCGCCCACGACCCGGAGATGCTGGCCCAGGGACAGCGCATCATCGAACGCATGCAGGCGGGCCGTCCGGCCAAAACCGACGACGATCTCTGGCGCCGCTACCAGGCCCTGGCCGCTTCGGGCGACGCGACACCCGAAGACGCCGCCTGGATGCGGAGTTTCGAAGGCACCCACGTCTATCGCGCCCGGCAAATGATCGCCGGCGCCTTCGCCAAGAAGGAAGCCGTTTAGCAAGGAAAAGCCAATGAAGAACGCCGTAGCTCCGGTCAAGAACGTCGTACACCTGGCCACCATCGGCGAGGCCCTGCGCAGCCGCGATCCCGGCGTCCCCGGCATCGGAGTGATCTCCGGCAAAACCGGTGACGGCAAGACCACCGCCGCCGCTTGGTGGCGCAACCAGGTCGACGCCGTCTTCGTCCGAGCCGTTGCCGTCTGGACCCCGTCGTCGATGCTGGGGGCCATCATGCGCGAGCTTTCCATGGAGCCCAGGGGTG
>JAJFIG010000285.1 GCA_021775195.1 Rhodospirillales bacterium
CCAGGGCATGGACCTGCGACTCAACCTGCTGGTTGCGGCGCTCAGGAGCGAGGTCGACCTGTCCTTCACCGATCCGTTTTTCCTCGACCGTGACTTGACCGCCGGCTTCGATGCGTTTCGCACCAGCCGCGACCTGCAGGATGAAAGCTCCTTCGACACCGAGACCATTGGTGGGGCGTTGAGGCTTGGTTATCCAATAACCGAAAACATGGCCCAGGGCTGGAAATATACCCTGCGGCGGCAGAAAATCACCGATATCGCCGATGACGCGTCCCGCCTGATCCGTGAAGAGGAAGGAACCCAGACGCTGTCGGAGATTTCCCATACCCTGAGTTACGATACGCGCAACAGCCGCCTTACGCCGTCGAAGGGTTTCGTCATCCGTTTGACCAACGATGTTGCCGGCCTTGGCGGCACCAACCAGTATTTCCGCAACCGCCTGAAGGGCGCCAAGTACTTCCCGCTGAGCGACCAATGGATATTCACGGTCAAGGGATCGGCGGGACAGATCATCGGCCTCGACCAGGATGTCCGCCTCCTCGACCGCTTTTTCGTCGGTGGCGACGATCTGCGCGGCTTCGCCACATCGGGCATCGGGCCACGGGACAGGGATACGGAAGATGCCCTCGGCGGCGAATGGATGTACACGGCGTCGGCCGAGATCACGTTCCCTCTCGGCCTTCCCGCCGAACTCGGCGTGACCGGCAAACTGTTCAGTGACATGGGCAGCTCCGGTGACGTCAATCCCACCGGCCCCGAGGTCGCGGATACCGGCAGCGTCAGGGCATCCGTCGGCGCCGGGGTGATTTGGGCATCACCGTTCGGTCCCGTCGGTATCGACCTTGGTATTCCGCTCCTGAGCGAGGATTTTGACGAGGAAGAAAACTTCCGTGTCAGTTTCGGTGCAAGATTCTAGGTCCTTGGGTTGAAATATTTTTCATTCCCCATGGCTTGTGCGTTGTTCGTACTGGTTTTGGCCGTAACCACGGCATCGGCTCAGGAAAAAACCGCGGCCGCGCCGGCTGCCGGTCCGTCTCCCGTCAAACTGGCCATCATCGATGTTGAAACGATCCGCAATCAGACCGCCGTGGTTAAGGACGTTCGCGCTCAGATCGAGAAATTCCGCACCGCAATCCAGGCTGAAATAAAGGAAAAGGAAGACGCGCTTCGCGTCGCCACCCAGGAACTCGAGCGAAAGCGCACCATCCTTTCTCCCGACGCCTACGCTGAGGAACGGCGCAAATTCGGCGAGCGCGTCCAGGATGTCCAACACCTGCTGCAAGTAAGAAAGAAGGAACTGGAAGGTGTCCAGGGCGAAGCCATGCGCACCATTCAGGGCACGCTGACCAAAATCGTCACCGCTTTGGCAGGCGAGCGCCACCTGACCCTCATCCTGCGAAAGAGTCAGACCATCCTTGCCGTCAAGGCCTTGGACATTACGTCCGTGGTCCTTGAGCGCCTGGACAAGCAATTACCCGCCCTCAAGGTACGTAAGCCTGGAAACTAGGCCATGGCCGATCCGCGTTTTTTCAAGGTTACCGGATCGTTTCGGTTGGAGGCGCTGGCCGAAGTGGCGGCGGCTGAAATCGGCGCCGGCGGTGATCCGGACGCGGTATTCACCGACGTCGCGCCCCTGAACACGGCCGGGCCCCAGGACGTCGGCTTTCTCGACAACTCCCGTTACATCGACAGCTTCACCCGCAGCAAGGCCGGCGTCTGTCTCGTCCATCCCGACCATGCCTCCAAGGCGCCGCCGGGCATGGCATTGCTGGTGACCGAACAGCCCTACCATGGCTTCGCCCGTGTCGCCGCGGCCTTTTACCCGAAACCGGAACAGGAAGCGGCGATTGCCCGCTCCGCCGTCGTCGACGAGACCGCCACCCTTGGAACCGGTTGCCGCCTGGAAGCGGGCGCGGTCATCGGTGCCGGGGCGGAAATCGGCGCCCGCTGCCATATCGGCGCCAACGCCGTGATTGGCCCGGGCGTGCTTCTCGGCGATGATTGTGTGATCGGCCCGGGCGTTTCCCTTGCCTGCTGCATCATCGGTGACCGGGTGATCCTTCACGCCGGTGTTAGCATTGGCCAGGATGGGTTCGGCTTCGCTCTCGGCGGCGGCGGCGGCGGCGGACACCTCAAGGTCCCCCAATTGGGTCGGGTCCTTGTCGAGGATGACGTCGAAATCGGCGCCAACGCGACCATCGACCGGGGCACGGCCCCCGATACGGTCATCGGCGCCGGCACGAAAATTGATAACCTTGTCCAAATCGCCCATAACGTCCAGATTGGACGAAACTGCGTCGTCGTTTCACAGGTTGGAATTTCGGGTAGCACCCGGATCGGTGATTTTGTCATGATGGGTGGACAGGCGGGCCTGACCGGGCACCTGACCATCGGAGACGGGGCCCGCATCGCCGCCCAAAGCGGTGTCATGCGGGACGTCGAGCCGAAAGGCGCCGTCGGCGGCTCGCCGGCGATGCCCATGCGCCAATGGTTGCGGGGCATTGCCGTCATCGAACGGATGGTGCGAAAGAAAGGGGGATAAGCGATGGATACGGAGGCGGTATTGGCCGGGGGCGAGACCATCGACATCGACCGGATCAAGGAAATGATCCCCCATCGCTATCCCTTCCTGATGATCGACAAGGTTACGGAAGTGAACCCTGGCGAGAGCGCCGTCGGCATCAAGAACGTCACCATCAACGAGCCCCAATTTCAGGGTCATTTCCCATCCTATCCGGTGATGCCGGGAGTCCTGATAATCGAGGCCATGGCCCAGACGGCGGCGGTCCTGGTCATGGACACCCTCGGCATCGAGGCGGAAGGGCGCCTGGTCTACTTCATGTCCATCGAGTCGGCCCGCTTCCGAAAACCCGTCCGGCCCGGTGACAGCGTTCGCATTTTCGTCGAAAAACAGCAAAAACGCGGCAACGTGTGGAAGTTCAAGGGCGAGGCCCGGGTTGACGGAACCCTGATGGCCGAAGCGACCTACGCCGCAATGATCATGGACCGTTGATATGAACACGATTCACCCCACCGCCATCGTCGAGGACGGCGCCGAGATCGGCGAGAACGTCAGCATCGGCGCCTACAGCGTCGTCGGTCCCGACGTCGAGATCAGCGACGGTGTAAGCCTGCTCTCCCATGTCGTCTTGATGGGGCAGACCACTGTCGGCGCCAACACCACCATCTATCCCTTTGCCTCCATCGGCCACCGGCCCCAGGACCTTAAGTACAAGGGCGAGCCTTCACGCCTGGAAATCGGCTGCAACAACGTCATCCGCGAGCACGTGACCATGAATCCGGGCACCGAGGGCGGTGGCATGATCACCCGGGTGGGCAACAACTGCCTGTTCATGGTCGGCGCTCACGTCGCCCATGACTGTCATATCGGCGATCATGTCATCCTGGCCAACAACGCCACCCTTGCCGGCCACGTGGAGGTCGGGGACTTCGCGATTCTCGGAGGACTGTCGGCGGTACACCAGTTCGTCCGCATCGGACGCCATGCCATCGTCGGCGGGATGTCGGGCGTCGGCAACGACCTCATCCCCTACGGTTCGGCCGTCGGCAACCGGGCCCATCTGAGTGGACTGAACATCATCGGTCTGAAACGCCGTGGTTTTCCCCGTGACGTCATTCACGACCTGCGCCGCGCCTACCGGCTGATATTCGCTCAGGAGGGCACCATGACCGAACGCATTGTCGATGTTGCCGAATTGATGTGCGAAAACGAACCCGCCATGGAAATCGTCGATTTCATCCGCAGCGATTCCTCGCGCGCCATCTGCCAACCGAAACTGGAAGATGCCGCCTAAGCTGGGAATCCTGGCCGGCGGCGGTGATCTGCCGGGACGCATCATCGATGCCTGCCGGGAGACGGGCAGGGCCTTCTTCGTTATCGCCTTCGAGGACCAGACGGACCCCGGGACCGTCGCCGGCGTCGACCACGCCTGGGTGCGGCTCGGTGCCGCCGGCCGGGCGGTCCGGCATTTGCACGACGCCGGGGTCAAGGACCTGGTCATGGCGGGAGCCATCCGCCGCCCCGCGTTCGCCGCCCTGAGACCCGACGGCTGGACGGCGCGCTTTTTCGCCAAGAAGGGTGCCGCCATGCTCGGTGACGACGGCCTTCTTTCCGCCCTCGTGGACGAGTTGGAAAAAGGCGAGGGGTTCCGGGTCGTCGGGCCGGAGACCTTGCTGCCGGGCGCCCTGGCGACCGAGGGTGTTTACGGCACATGCCGCCCCGATGACCAAGCCCTGATGGACGTGCGCCGCGGAATCGAGGTGGCGCGGGGGATCGGCGCCCTCGACGTCGGCCAGGCGGCCGTCGTCCAGCAGGGCCTGGTGCTCGCCACCGAGGCCGTGGAGGGCACGGACGCCCTGTTGGCCCGCTGCGCCGATCTGCGCCGGGAGGGCCCGGGCGGCGTACTCGTCAAGGTGAAGAAGCCGGGCCAGGAAACGCGCGCCGATCTGCCCTCCATCGGCGTCTCAACGGTGAAGGCGGCGACCGCCGCCGGTCTGCGGGGCATCGCTGTCGAGGCCGGCGGCGCCCTGGTTGTCGACCGCGAGGCCGTCGTCAGCGCCGCCGACCAGGCCGGCCTGTTCATCATCGGCGTCACCGTAGGGAACGACGAGAGCGGGTCCGGGGACTATTCCCGGTGACCGGCGGTGACCCGGTCCCCTTGATCTATTTGATCGCTGGCGAACCTTCGGGAGACGCGTTGGGGGCGAGCCTCATCACTGCCCTCAAGGAACTGGATGACGGACGAGTCCGTTTTACCGGCATTGGCGGTTCGCGCATGGCGGCCAAGGGCTTCGAGAGCCTGTTTCCCATGGCCGAACTCTCGATCATGGGCGGAGCCGAGATCCTTCCCCATGTTCCCCGGTTGTTGAAACGCATCCGTCAAACCGTTGCCGACGTAAGGGCGGCGCGCCCGGATGTCCTGGTGACAATCGACTCACCCGGTTTCAGCTTTCGTGTCGCCAAGCGCCTTCAAGGGGAGGGTATTCCCCTTGTCCATTACGTGGCCCCGACCGTCTGGGCGTGGAAACCCGGACGAGCCCGGAAGATATCCCGTTTTCTCGATCATCTGCTGGTCCTGCTACCCTTCGAGCCGCCCTATTTCGAGGCCGAGGGACTGGACTGTACCTTTGTCGGCCACCCGGTCATGGACAGCGGCGCCAACGCCGGTGACGGCGACGGGTTTCGCCGACGCCACGGTATTGCGCCGGAAGCACCCGTTGTCTGTGTTCTGCCGGGCAGCCGCCGCAGCGAAACCGGACGTCTGTTGCCCGTATTCGCCGAAACCCTTGCACGCCTCAAGGCCGGTCGGCCCGAATTGACGGTGGTCGTACCGACCGTCGAAACCGTTGCCGACGAGGTGACGGCCGCGACCGCCGGGTGGCCGGTGCCCGCGATCGTCGTCACCGGCGACGCGGATAAATACGATGCCTTCGCCGCCGCCGATGCCGCCCTGGCCGCTTCCGGCACGGTCGCCCTGGAGCTCGCGCTGGCCAGGGTACCGACGGTCATCGCCTACCGCCTCAACCCCATCAGCGGCTGGCTGGCCCGGCGTCTCATTCGCGTACGGTTCGTCAACCTGGTCAACCTGGTCCTGGACAGGCAGGCGGTCCCGGAATTTCTTCAGAACGACTGCCGGTCCGACCGGCTGGCAGCGGCGTTGGAACGATTGCTCGACGATGATCATGCCCGCGCCGAACAGATCGACGCTATGATCGAAGCCTTGAATAAACTCGGCTTTGGAGGCCCGTCACCGAGCATCCGCGCCGCGCGGGTTGTCCGCAACGTCATCGCCGACCACAAGAACACCCACCCCGACAAGCGAAGCCCCAAGAGGACAGAAAAATGAGCACGGACACCCAAAACTACCGGTTCCTGCATACCATGATCCGCGTGCTGGACCTTGAAAAGTCGTTGGACTTCTATACCCGCCTGCTGGGCATGAAAGAGTTGCGAAAGCGCGACTACCCCAGCGGTGAGTTCACCCTGGCCTTCGTCGGCTACGGTGACGAGACCAGGGACACGGTCATTGAACTGACCCACAACTGGGGTCAGGAGGAACCCTATGACCTGGGCAGCGCCTTCGGGCACCTGGCCATCGGCGTTCCCGACATCTACGCCACCTGCGAACAGCTGGAGGCGGAAAACGTCAGCATTCCCCGTCCTCCGGGCCCCATGAAGCATGGAGGTTCGGTGATCGCCTTTATCGAGGACCCCGACGGCTACAAGATCGAGCTCATTGAAAAGAAATAACCGGTAGCGGCCATTTTTTCGAGGCCCGACGTCACCAACACAAGGAAACGGCGGCGCAAGAAGATGTTTGCGCCGCCGTGCCAAGTTCGATCAGGGAAAAGCAGGGCAGCCTAGCCACGCTCCTCCGCCGGCACGAAGTGGCGAACGGTCTCGCCGGTGTAGAGCTGGCGGGGACGCCCGATCTTGTGACCGGGATCCTCGATCATCTCTGTCCATTGGCTGATCCAGCCAACGGTTCTTGCGACCGCGAACAATGCCGTGAACATCGACGTCGGGATGCCCATGGCGCGGAAGATGATGCCCGAATAGAAGTCGACATTGGGATAGAGCTTCTTCTCGACGAAATAGTCGTCCTCGATCGCGATGCGCTCCAGTTCGACGGCCAGTTCCAGGAGTGGTTCGTTCTTCACCCCCAGGGCTTCCAGGACCTCGTGACAGGTCTTTTGCATGACCTTGGCACGGGGATCGAAGTTCTTGTAGACCCGATGGCCGAATCCCATGAGGCGGAACGAATCGTCCTTATCCTTGGCCCGCTTGATGTATTCGGGAATGTGGTCCTTGCTGCCGATTTCGTGGAGCATTTTGAGGACGGCCTCGTTGGCGCCGCCGTGCGCAGGACCCCACAGCGAGGCAATTCCCGCGGCGATACAGGCGTAGGGATTGGCGCCACTGGACCCGGCAAGCCGTACCGTCGACGTCGAGGCATTCTGCTCGTGATCGGCATGCAGGATGAGTATCCGGGCCATCGCCCGGGCCAGAACGGGATCGACCTCGTAGGACTCGCAAGGGGTCCCGAACAACATG
>JAJFIG010000286.1 GCA_021775195.1 Rhodospirillales bacterium
GATCCTGGAGGATCCCCAGGCCGGCATCGCCGCCGGCCAGGCCTGTGTCTTCTACGACCACGACCGGGTGCTTGGCGGCGGCTGGATCATGCGCGACGACGCCAAGGCCGCGTAACGTACCTACTCACTCCGCCGCGGCGCCGGATTCGCTGACCACGGTCTCGATGGGCCCGCCGGCGCGTTCCAGGGTTTCCAGGGCTTCCGCCGCCTCCTGTTGGCGCCGCCACATGTCGGCGTAGCGTTCGTCCCTGGCCAGGAGGGCGCGGTGGGCGCCGCGCTCGACAATGCGCCCGGCTTCCAATACCAGGATCTCGTCGGCATCGACGACGGTGGACAGCCGGTGGGCGATGACCAGGGTCGTGCGGTTGGCGGAGACCTCGGCCATGGAATTCTGGATCTCCTTCTCGGTATGGCTGTCGAGGGCCGATGTGGCTTCGTCGAAGAGCAGGATACCGGGCCGCTTGAGGATGGTTCGGGCGATGGCGACCCGCTGCTTCTCGCCGCCCGAGAGCTTGAGGCCCCGTTCGCCGACCGTGGTCTGGTAGCCGTCGGGCTGGGCCATGATGAAGTCGTGGATGCGGGCCAGGCGGGCGGCCTCCTCGACCTCCGCCGGGCTGGCGCCGGTGCGGCCGTAGGCGATGTTGTAATAGACGGTGTCGTTGAACAGCACCGTATCCTGGGGGACGATGCCGATGGCGGCGCGGAGCGACTCCTGCGTAACCTGGCGGATATCCTGGCCGTCGATGAGAACGCGGCCGGAATCCACGTCATAGAAGCGGAACAGGATCCGCGACACCGTCGACTTGCCCGACCCGCTGGATCCGACGATGGCCACCGTGCGCCCCGCGGGCACCGAAAAAGAGACGTTTTCGAGAACCGGGCGGCGCTCGTCGTAACTGAAGGCCACGTCCTCGAAGACGACCTCGCCGCCGTTGATGCGCAAGGGCTCGGCGCCGGGGGCGTCCTCCACTTCCGCCTGCTCGCGGGTGAGGCGGAACATGGCCTCCATGTCGGTCAGGGAGTTCTTGATCTCGCGGTAGACGAAGCCGAGGAAATTCAGGGGCAGGAACAACTGGATCAGGTAGGAGTTGACGAGCACGAAGTCACCGACGGTCATGGTCCCGGCGACGACGCCGCCGGCCGCCATCACCATGACCAGGACCAGGCCGACGGAGATGATGGCGCCCTGGCCGACGTTGAGCAGGGACAGCGAGGTCTTGCTCTTCACCGCCGCGTGCTCGTAGCCCCTCAGCGCCCCGTCGAGGCGCGTCGCCTCGTGGGATTCGTTGCCGAAGTACTTGACGGTTTCGTAGTTGAGCAGGCTGTCGATGGCCTTGGTGGTGGCCTCCTGGTCGGTGGTGTTCATGGCCCGGCGGAACTGGATGCGCCACTCGGTGACGGCCAGGGTCCAGGCGATGTAGCCGGCGATCGTGATGAAGGTGACCAGGGCGTACCAGATATTGAACAGGCCCCAGAGGACGCCGCAGACGAGGAGGACCTCGAGGAGCGTCGGCAGGACGTTGAACAGGGTGAAGCTGAGTAGGAACTCGATGCCCTTGGTGCCGCGTTCGACGGCGCGGCTGATGGCGCCGGTCTTGCGATCCATGTGGAAGCGCAGCGAAAGCCGGTGGAGATGGCGGAAGGTCTTGAGGCCGGCGAGGCGAATGGCGCGCTGGGCGACACGGGCGAAGACGGCGTCGCGCAGTTCGCCGAAGGCCTGGACCAGGACCCGGGCGAGGCCGTAGCCGACGAGCAGCGCCACCGGCACCGCGATCACGGCGCTGGTCTCGCCGGTGAGGGCGTCCACCGCCAGCTTGTAGAAAATGGGGACGACGACGTTGGTGCCCTTGGCCAGGGCGAGCAGGATCAGGGCGACGACGACGCGGGCCCGCAGCCCGGTCTCCCCCGCCGGCCACAGATAGGGCAGCAGGGTGCGGATGGTGTGAAGGTCGTTGCGGGGGCCCTCGGGGTCGTCGATGGGTTCCGGTCTGCGCATGGTCCGTCCGTGGTGGCGCCTCAGTGGGAATATAGGGACGCCAAGGCCCCGGCGCCACGGGCGGTGCGGCAAACGGCCGGTTCCGGTGCCGGCGCGGCGGTCAGCGGCGGCGGAGGCGGGAGCGGCGGCGCTTGGGGTCCTGGCGCTTCTTGCTGGACTTGCGGCACTGGGGATTGAGGTCGACGAAGCCCCAGCCGAAGACCGTATCGCGGCCCGGTTTGCCGAGGTCGACGGCGTGCTTGCGCAGGATGCGGCGGAGCGTGTTGGGTGACGCGTGGGTGCCCTTCTTGATTTCAAGGGCGATCAGGGCGGCGACGTAGGGCGAGGCGAAGGAGGTGCCGCTCTGGAAGCGCCCGCCGCCGGGAACCGCGGTCCAGATGCGCACCCCGGGGGCGGCGAAGTCGATGTAGTTGCCGCTGTTGGCGTGGCTGTAGACCACCCACTTGGCGCCGAAGGCGGTGACCGCGACCACATCCGGGTAGGCGGCGGGATAGGCCGGGCGGTCGGCGGTGCCCCAGTTGCCGGCGGCGGCGACCAGGATCAGGCCCTTGTCGCGGGCACGGTCGAAGGCGACGCGCATGACCTTGTTGTCGGCGCCGGCGACGCTCAGGTTGACCACGTGGACCTCGCTCTTGGCCATCCAGTCGACGGCCTTCATCAGGCCGACGGCGTTGCCGACCGTGCGTCCGGTCTCGTTGATCTCGAAGATGTTGCCGGCCCTGAGCTCGGCCCCGGGCAGCAGGCCGCCCCAGCTCGGCTTGCCGACCAGCATGGCGGCGATGGCGGTGCCGTGTTCGGCCGGGCCCGGCTTGCGCCCGGAACGGTGGAAGGAGCGGAACTCCACCTTCTGGCCGACGAGGGCCGGGTGGCCGATGTCGACGGCGGCGTCGATCATGCCCAGGCGCACCCCGGCGCCGCAGCTCCGGGTGGCGGCCGGCCAGCCAATGGCGGCGCGGGCGACGTTGTTGGGGAACTCGGGCAGGTTCTGGGGTTCGAAATGGTGGTTGGCGTCGACGATGAGGCCGGGGAAGCGCTGGGCGAGAAGGCGGATGGCGGCGGGGACCGAGGTGCGGGGCGGGATGCGGATGCGGTGCACCTCCAGCGCCAACTGGGGCAGGCGCACCAGCTCGATCAGGGAAAAGCCGAGCTGGCGGGTGAAGCCGGCAAAGGTGCCGGGGGGATTGACCACCAGGACCTCGCCCTTCTCGTACTGCTCCTCGGGGGGCACGATCAGGCGCCCCAGGCCGCCGCGCCCGCCGAGGGCGCCGCGGCCGCCCAAGCGGCTCTTCTTGCGCTTAATGCCGATGGGCCGGCCCTTGTCGTCGTATTGCATGATGGAGACGTCGGCGAAGGCCGGCGCCGGCGCGCTCACCATACCGGCGGCGAACGCCATCATCAGGACGAGCAAAAAGACGGCCAGACGCATGGTTCCTACAGTTCCCTTGCGGACCCGGGTTCGGCGGCCAACGCGCCGGCGGGCGAAAGGCCCGGAACCGGCGGAAACCGCCACCCTCCATGATGGGGGGGA
>JAJFIG010000287.1 GCA_021775195.1 Rhodospirillales bacterium
ACACGTTTACGGTGATCCGGTCCTTCGCCGCCAGGCCGAGGCCTTTCGCGCCGCCCCGCCCGCGGACGAATTCCAGGATTAGAGAATTATTCCGGCCATCCCGGCGCCGGTCGGACAACGCCCACCTGGAGACCGGCACGATTGCGGACGGGACCTTGCAGGAAAGGCCACAACGCCGTCTTGGCGCTGCAAGCCAGCCCGCCCCCAACATGGTCGAGCAGGGCCGCCATCGCCGTATCCGATCCCCGCTTGGCGCCGTCGTCGATCTTCAGCGCCACGCCCAGCCCGGGCTCCGGCAGGATGGCGATGTGGACTCCCTCCGCGCCGGTTTTGACCGCAAAGGCACCCGCCGCCGCCTGCATGGCGACGGTGTCGAAGCGTCCGCGCCCGGCCACCAGATGGGGATTCCCGGTCATCGCCGCGAATACACGGCGCGCGGCATCTCCCCGGGCTCTCCCAAGGGTATCGGGCCGGGCCATGCGCGCCGCCGCCCGGGCGATGGCCGCCAGTGCCATACCGATGACCGGAATGCCGCAACCGTCGATCCCGCGAGGCGTAGTGGAAAGATCCTGGCCGCCCAGGTCGCTCAGCACCGCCATGACGCGCTGTTGCACCGGATGGTCGGGCCGGCTGTAGCCGTCAAGGGGTTCCCCAAGGTGCCGGGCTGTAGCCAGGAAACCGGTATGCTTGCCCGAACAGTTGTTGTGCACCGCCGTCGGCGTCTCCCCGGACCGGATCATGGCCTCCGCGGCATTGGCTTCCAGGGGCAGATGGGCGCCGCATTCCAAGGCTTCCGGGCCAATGTCCATGCGCTCGAGCCAGGCGCCGAGGCCGGCGACGTGAACCGCTTCGCCACTGTGCGAGGCGCAGGCCAGGGCAATCTCTGCATCGCTGACGCCGAAACGCTCGGCGGCACCGCTCTCCAGCAGGGGCAGGGCCTGCATCGGCTTGATCGCCGAGCGGGCATAGATGGGGCGCTCCACGTCGCCCCAGGCGGCGACCAGGGTCCCGTCGACGTCGGCAACCGCCGCCGCGCCGTGATGCCGGCATTCGACGGTATCGCCACGGGTGACCTCGACAAGGACCGGATTGATTTCGTTCATTCCCTATGTGTGCCATCGCCATGGACGCTTGGCAAGGCCGGTCGGGACGGGTATTTATGGGCGTCATGAGACCCCGCATTTTCCGTATCCTGGTTGTTGCCCTTGGCACAGCCATTTTCCAAATGGGTTCGCTCTCCGCTGCGGACTCCATCGGCAAGTTCGACGATTGGAACGCCTTCGCCGAAAAGAACCGTTCCATGTGCTACATTGGCAGCGAACCGAAAAAGGCCCAAGGCAAGTACACGAAACGCGACGATCCATTCGTCCTGGTGACACACCGGCCCAAGGAGAAGAGCCTTGGTGTAGTCAGCGTCGTCGCCGGATATGTCTACAAGAAAAGCAGCGAGGTTGAGCTGATTGTAGACAAGAGGACGTTCAAATTGTTCACCGACGGCGGCCATGCCTGGGCCTACGATTCCAAGGGCGACAAGTCCCTGGTCGCGGCCATGCGCAACGGTAAGAAGATGGTCGTTAAGGGCACATCCAGCCGTGGCACCAAGACCACGGACACCTATTCCCTGCAGGGATTCACGGCCGCCTACACGGCCGTCAACAAAGCCTGCAAGGTGAAGTAAGGGCCTACGGACGAGCTGGCTGCTGTCGCCTTTTTGCTTGGGAATGGAGGCTGGCGCGCTATATCAAGACCATGATGGCTGACGACCGCACCGACCTGATCGGTCTTTCCCGCGACGAATTGGTCCGCGAATTGGCGACGATCGGCGAACGCCCGTTCCGCGCCAAGCAGCTCTGGCACTGGATCTATCACCGCGGCGAGACCGACTTCGAGCGCATGACGACCCTGACCAAGCCCTTGCGCACCCGCTTGGCCGGGATTTTCCGCGTCGGGCGACCCGAAGTCGCCAGCGAGCAGACCTCCGCCGACCGCTCCCGCAAGTGGCTGGTCCGCTTCGCCGATGGCAACGAGGCCGAGACCGTCTTCATCCCGGAAGAGGACCGCGGGGCGCTGTGCATGTCGTCCCAGGTCGGCTGCACCCTGACCTGCACCTTCTGTCATACCGGCACCCAGCGCCTGGTTCGCAACCTCGACGCCGGCGAGATCGTTGGCCAGATGATGCTGGCCCGGGATTCCTACGGTGAATGGCCGAGCCCGGCGGGGGAACGCCTGCTGTCGAATATCGTGATGATGGGCATGGGCGAGCCGCTGCTCAATTTCGACAACGTCGCCAAGGCCCTGAGGATCATCATGGACGGCGAGGGCATCGCCATCTCCAAGCGCCGGATCACGCTCTCCACCTCCGGCGTCGTGCCGGTGATTGCCCGCTGCGGCGACGAGCTGGGGGTCAACCTGGCGGTCAGCCTGCACGCCCCCACCGACGCGTTGCGCGACGTCCTGGTGCCCATCAACCGCAAATACCCCATCGCCGAGCTGCTTGCCGCCTGCCGGGCCTATCCCGGCGCCAACAACGCCCGGCGGATCACTTTCGAGTACGTGATGCTGAAGGGCGTCAACGACTCCCTTGCCGATGCCCGCGAGCTGGTGCGCCTTGTCCGCGGCCTTCCAGCCAAGTTCAACCTGATTCCATTCAATCCATGGCCCGGCGCCATTTACCAGTGCTCGACCCCCGGGGCCATGAAGCGCTTTGCCGCGCTCCTCAACGATGCCGGCTACTCCGCTCCCATCCGGGTGCCCCGGGGCCGCGATATCATGGCCGCTTGCGGCCAATTGAAGTCGGCCAGCGAACACCGGCGCGGCAGCCGCGCCAAGGATCACCAGCCATTGCAGCGCTCCCAGCGGGCAACGACCTCGGTAGAGCCGTCGATCACCTCGTAGGCACCATAGGCGGCGGCCGTCATGCAGGCATGGTTGGGCAATACCCGTACCGTGGAACCCACCGGAAGATCGGCGAACGGTATCCCATCCCTGCTGTCAACGATGCCGTGTTCCTGGTGCACCGAGACGACGCGCAGGTCGCCGATGGGCCGTGCCCGATCGGTGTCGCAGACCAGGCCGAATCCGCAGTCCTCGGCCAGGGCCTCCGTCGACCGGTCCTTGGACAGTGCCAGTCCCCCGGCATCGATCAGCAATAGGTTCTCCGCCGGCCGG
>JAJFIG010000288.1 GCA_021775195.1 Rhodospirillales bacterium
GGCGTTGGCGTAGACCAGGTTGCGGTGCTCGTCGGTGCGCACGATTCCATAGGTGAAATGATCGAGGATCAGCTCTTCGAGGCTGACCGTCGCCGCCGCTTCGGTCAGGGTCGCGTAGGCAACACCGTGGCGCGTCGAATGCAACAGGGGGCCGATCTCGACGGCGACACGCTTCGGAGTGCCGTCGGGCAGCACGGCCGACAGTTCATGGACCGCGGTCTCGGCTCCCGTCGAGGCGCCAAGAACCTCTTCAATGATCCGCCCGTCACCATCGCGGAAAAACCCAGGAAAGGACTCCCCGAACAGGTCATCGGTGTGAAATATCTCGCAGAGACGGCGGTTGGCGTAGGTGATCCGTCCGTCGGCGTTGAGCATGCATAGCCCGCGTTCGCCGCTTTCGGAAATGTACTCGTAAACGTTGGAGGTTTCTTTGAGAAGGTCAGTAAAGAAATCGTTCAGTTCCTGATCACAGATGGCGGCAACCGCGTTGGCGGAGGGCACCATGGAGGAGTCTTCGGCAGCCAGCTGATCGGCGATGGCGCGCTTGAGTCCGACGGTCTCCTGGAACAGGTCGGAAATCATAAAGGTCTCCGACTGCACCCTGCGGCTGATGTGCAGCAGGATGTCTTCGTACGAGTGGGCTGTCTTGATACCAAGGCGGTGGCTGATCAGGCTCAGGATATCCAAACCCTGGGACAGGTCGCGTTCGAATTCCGTGAGCTTCTCCGCCGGCTCCGAGGCCCAGGCGGCACGCACCCCGGCACACCATTGGTCGACGATTTCCCGCCGACCGCGTTCAATAAAACTGGCCGTCTGCTTGGTCATGACGCTTTCCCTTGCCGCGCTATGGAAGGCCGCAAAGGAGTCGCTCGATCGGCGATGGGCACATGTCGCCCCCGGAACACCGCCGGGGTCCGTCAGTCCGCGTCTTGTCGTGTCGTCAAATCAGTCCGGGATACACCCCCGCGTTTCTTGTTTGCTTGACCGGTTCTATCGACCGGGCCTTTCACCCTACCGCCTTGAAACGGTCTCCTCCCGACCTCTCCGAACGCCGCCGGTCTTACACGTCTTCCGGCGCCAGCGCCTACGTAACGCGCATAACGCAGTAATAACACAACTCATACGAACGAGCTAAGGAAAACCACCGTGCCGCCACCGCACCTTGGCGCTGAAAATCGCCGTAGAAACCCGAAATTAGGGCACCGGGGTTTCACCGGCGCAGGGCACTCTCTAGAATGACGGTCCGGTTGGGACCAATGGACGATCGACGACAATGGCCATCACCAGGGTAACCTACGAAGTCACGCGGCTGCTGTTCACCGAGGGTTTGCTGCCCAAGGGAGCATCGATCCTGGAGTTCGGCGAAGCCAACTGGCACGATGACGTGCCGGTTGAGGCGCTCCGCGCCGAAATCGATCTCAGGGCCGCGGACGACGGCGAAAAAGCGCGCCTCAACGAATGGCTCGACCGAGCCCTGGCGATCGGGGACAACACGCGGCTGTTCGAGGTCGCCAAGGTCTTCTACGCGCTCTACTACGGCGCCGAGACGGTCAAGGCGATCGATCTCGAGGGCACGGAAGTCAGCATCAAGCACGACCTTAACCAGCCCGTGGACCTGGGCGAGCAGTTCGACGTCACCATCAACAACGGCACCGCCGAGCACATCTTTTTCGCCGGCAACGTGTTCGCCTCCATGCACCGGTGCACCAAACCGGGCGGGCTGATGATCCACGAGGGTCCCCTGATCAGCGGCTGGGTGGACCACGGGTTCTTCAATTTCCAGCCGACCCTGTTCTTCGACCTCGCCCACGCTAACGCGTACGAAACCATGGTCTTCGCCGGCCGGATCGAGCCCTTCGACCTGCACCATTTCTCGAGCCGGGACGAGATGCTGGCTTATGCGCAAAGCGACACGCTGCCAAAAAACCCGGTGTTCATGGTCGTCTTCCGCAAGGACGGGGTCGAGCGGGACTTCACCGTGCCCGCGCAGGGGTATTACGCCCGCACCATATCCGACGAGGCCCGGGCGGCGTGGGAACGAACGCGGTGATGGGTGCCCAGGCAGCAAGGGTTTCTTTACGACTCGCGTTTAAATTGATTTCGATTACGTAACCGGGCGGTGTATTTTCGTCTTTATTGCCCACCTTTCAAGGCTTGCAATGAGATAATTCACACTTTTGAATGATTATAAATATCGTATCAATGCACAAAAAAGTTGTGTTCGTACGATGGCGTAAGATAGAATTTGACTGCTTGAATTTTATAGTTGCGGTTGGTTAGGAAACTGCCGTGGGACCGGCAAAAAGGGTTCTCGTTTCTCCCCGTGGCCGTCATTTCCATGGAATCCCCCGCCAGTGGGGATGGGTGGGGAGCGTAATGGGGTCGCGTGGACCGATGGGCGCCGGGCGGACCCCAGCCGTGTCCCCACGGCATCGGGGTGAGACACCATGACCCCGGTATTCGGGCGATTCCTGAAACCCTTCCTGATTGACGATGCCCTGCCGTGGCGCCTCGGCGGACGGAGCGGAGAGCCCGCCGCCGCATCCAGCGGAGTGGCCCGGGGGCCATCCTATCGTTACCGCGCCGACGAGCGGCACGACGACGCGCCAATCGCCGCCCTGGCCGATGGAGATCAGGGCCGTCCGACGAGCGGTGGAGAGCCCGCCTCGCAACCGGCCGGCGTGGTCCAGAAAGCAACCACCTTCGCCGGAATCGAGCTGATCTCGCAGGATCACGCGGCCACCAACGTCGGAACGGTAACCAGCCAGGCGGACGTGGCGATCAAGGCGGCGGTCGCCCGTGCCTCCTTCGGCGTCGACGGCACCGGCGTTACCATCGGCGTGCTGTCGGACAGCTACAACAATCTCGGCGGTGCAGGAAACGATATCCTCAGCGGCGATCTGCCGGCGGCGGGGGTCACGGTCCTTTCCGACATGGCGGGCGGCGGCACCGACGAAGGCCGGGCCATGCTGCAGTTGATCCATGACCTGGCCCCGGGCGCCAATTTGATGTTCCACACGGCCTTCAACGGGTCGGCGGATTTCGCCCAGGGCATCATCGACCTGGCCAACGCCGGCGCCGACATCATCGTCGACGACGTCTTCTATTTCGCCGAGCCCACCTTCCAGGACGGGATCATCGCCCAGGCCGTGGACCAGGTGACGAGCCAGGGGGTCCTCTATTTCTCGTCCGCCGGCAACCAGGCGAACCGGTCCTACGAAAGCGCCTTCGACGCCAGCGGCGTCACCAACCTGTTCGGCCGAGGCGAACAGTTCCACGACTTCAACCCGGGGACCGTCGTCGACGTCTATCAGAGCTTCACGCTGTCGGCCAATACCCAGCCCATCGTCACCTTCCAGTGGGACCAGCCCTACTCGACGGCATGGGCACCGGGCAGCCCGGGGTCGGCCAGCAACATGGACCTGTTCCTGCTCGACGGTTCGCTGAACCTGCTCGGCAGCTACACCGCAAGCGAGGTCGGCGGCGATCCGTGGATCGGCTTCCAGTTCAATCCCGTGAGCACGGCCACGACCTTCAATCTGGCCATCGGCAAGGCCTCCGGGCCCGATCCGGGATTGATGAAATACTCCGTGTTCGGCTCCGGCCTCACCATCAACCAGTACGCGACCGGCAGTCCCACCGCTTTCGGTCATTCCAACGCCGAGGGGACGTTCGCCGTCGGCGCCGCCTATTACGCCCAGACGCCGGCGTTCGGGGTCAACCCGCCGCGGCTCGAGAGCTTCTCGTCCCTGGGCGGCACGCCGATCCTGTTCGATAACGCCGGCAACCGGCTGGCTACGCCCGATATCCGCGACAACGTCGATTTCGTCGCCCCGGACGGGACCAGCACCACGGTTTCCGGATTCGGCAGTTTCTTCGGCACTTCGGCCGCCGCCCCCCACGCCGCCGCCGTCGCCGCCCTGATGCTGGAGCTCAAGCCGACGGCGACCCGGGCCGAAATCGAAACGGCGCTGGAATCCACCGCCATAGACATGGACAACCCGTTCACCGCCGGCTTCGACACCGGGTTCGACCGCGCCACCGGCGCCGGGCTGATCCAGGCCGACCTGGCACTGGCGGCGCTGGGCATCACCAACGCGCCGCCGACTGACCTTCAGGTCTCGGCGACGGGCTTCAACGAGAACGCACCCTTCAGAGCCACCCTGACGGCCGTCGACGCGGACGACACGGTGTTCACTTATGGGCTGGCCAGTGATCCGACTGGTGGCGCCTTCCAGGTGGCAGGCAACCAACTGTCGGTGGCGGTACCGCTTGATTTCGAGGCCCTTCCCGCGGGTTTCACAAATTTCGGCAACGGCACGGCGACCGCGACCCTGGGGCTGTCGGTTGATGACGGAACCAACCCGACCCTGATCAAGAACGTCACCTTCTCTGTAAACGACCTCAACGACAACGCGCCAACGGACCTCCAGGTTTCGGCCACGACCTTCGATGAGAACGCGACGTTCAGTGCCACCCTGAGCGCCACGGACGCCGACAGCGCCGCCGTCAATACCTTCACCTACGGCATCGCCAGCGATCCGACGGGCGGCGCCTTCCAGGTCGTGGGCAACCAGGTGTCGCTGACGGGACCGCTGGACTTCGAGGCGCTGCCGGCCGCCTTCACCAACAACGGCGACGGCACGGCGACGGCGACCCTGGGGCTGTCGGTGATGGACGGGGCCAACCCGGCGTTGGTCAAGAACGTCGCCTTCACGGTCAACGACGTCGATGAGAGTTCTCAGCCGCCGGGCCCGACCGAGGTGGTCGAGGTGCGGGTGTTCCAGGGGATCGACGACGCCGAGGAGCGGGCCGGCGGACGCATGTACATGAACAGCTCGGACTTGGAACTGATCGAGGACCGCTCGCTGCAGACCGTCGGCGTCCGTTTCGAGGGCGCCGGGATCCCGCAAGGCGCCGTGATCACCAAGGCCTACCTGCAGTTCCAGGCCGACGAGACCGACAGCGTCGCGACCAATCTGACCATCCACGGCCAGGCCACCGACAACGCCGCCAGCTTCGCCAACATCAGCGGCAACATCTCGAGCCGGGCAACGACGGTGGAATCGGCGACGTGGGAGCCGGCGCCGTGGACCAGCCGCGGCGAGATCGGCCCGGCGCAGCAGACGGCGGACCTGTCGGCGGTGGTGCAGGAGATCGTCGACCGCCCGGGGTGGGCGCCGGACAACGGCTTGGCCTTCATCATCTCCGGCAGTGGCACGCGGGTGGCGGAATCCTACGAGGGCAAGGCATCAGGAGCGCCGTTGCTGCACGTGGAGTACCAGATGCCGGGGAGCGGCGGCGCCGGCCCGACGGACATCCAGGTCTCGGCGACGGCCTTCGACGAGAACGGAGCCTTCAGCGCCACCCTGGCGGCGGTCGACGCGGACAGCACGGTGTTTACTTACGTCCTGACAAGCGACCCGACGGGGGCCTTCCATGTGGTGGGCGACCAGTTGTCGCTGATTGCGCCCGTGGACTTCGAGG
>JAJFIG010000289.1 GCA_021775195.1 Rhodospirillales bacterium
AAACTGGATGTCGAGGGCACGGAACTGGAGATCCTCGAGGGCGCCCCGCAAACCCTGAACGGGCTGGTTGCCATCAAGCTCGAAGCCGCCTTCATGCCCTTGCGCAAGGGCCAGCCCCTGGCCTGGGACCTTGCCGCCTACCTCGAGGCCCGTGGATTCGCCCTCTTCGATATCGTCGACGTCCACCGCTGGCGGAAAACACCCGTCGCCGTCGACCCCTGCGTCGCCGCCGGCAAGGCGGGATATTCAAGGGGACGCGTCGCTCAGTGTGACCTTGTGTTTCTTCGCCAGCCCGACGCCCTGAGCGCCGACACCGTCATCGCCGCCGCCGCCGCCGCCCTGACCCTCGGGTTCTTCGATCATGCCCGCGAAATCCTCGAGACCCCGCTTGGCCGCCAGCGGATGACCGACCTCGGCGTCGATGTCCTGGCCCACCTTGGCACGGTATCCCGGGCCTTCGGCCGCCGCCGCGCCTGGTCCGAGGTGCGGGCACGGCTACGGAGCCTCGTGCCCCTCCTCAGGTCCCTGGGGCCCGGTGTTCCGTCTCCACGCTGATACTTGAATAACGGTTCGGAACACGCCCTCCAGCACCTCGGCCTGAGCATCCCATGAATATTCGTTGACGCGATTCCTGTCGAGGGCCGGATAGATGCCCGCCGCGATGGCGCCAAGGGCATCGGTGACATCGGTTACGCTGTCGCAAGAGAAAAACGGGCCGCTGATCTCACGGGCGATGGTCCGGCATTCCTCGGTCTCTCCCGGCAGGCACAGGACCGGCCGGCCGGTCGACAGGTACTCCATGAATTTGTGGTGGTAGCGCATCGGCGGGTCCCGGGGATAGACGATGACCGAGGCCCGGGCTTCCTCGATCCTCAGGGCGGGCAGGGCGATGACATCCTCGACCCTGATCCGGCAACGGCCTTCGAGGGCCGCCGCGATGGCTCTCACCCGCTCATGGTCGTCGCCGAAGTAGCGGAACTCGACGGGGCTTTCCGATGATCGTCCCCCAAGCCATGCCCCGATCCCGCGGATGATGGCCGTCAATGCCTGTCCGTCATAGATGCTGCCCGTCGCCAGGATCCGGAACCCGTCGGACCCCTCCGGGATTTGCGGAACGTCGTTCGGAAAGCCGCTGTAGACCACCGTTGCCGGTCTGCCGAACCGGCTTTCGACGATGCCCGCGTGGGCCGCCGACAGGGCCGTGAACTGGCCGGCGTCGGCATACCGCCCCGCCAGATGGGCGCGGAGCCCGAAGGGGATGAAGTTCTCCCAGTTGTCCTTCATGTCGGCGACCCACGGGCAGCCCGCATGCCGGGCCAGGTCCCGGGCGATGTTCCAGGCATCCGTATTGCCGAAAGTCCCCCAGACGATGTCCGGTCCGAAGGCGCGCGCCAGGACCGCCGCCGTCTCCTGGCTACCCCGGCGCCAATGGCTGAACACGCCGTCCCTGAGGACGAAGCTGGCCCCTACCACCCCTTGGCGGAAACCATAGGGGAGCCGCCCCGTGTGCAACCGTTCCAGCAGCGGCGCCGGCGTTCTCGCGCAGGCCAAGTGGAGGGGCGTCTTCCAGTCGTGCCCGGCAAGGCGTTCCTGAATCTCATCGGCGGAGCAACCGTTCATGCCCGCTTCAAGCACTTCCGTCAGCAGGACCACCCGATGTCCCCGCCCGGCCATGGCCCCGGCGAATTCCCGCAAGCGCACGGCGCAGACATGGGGCAGGGCCGGGTGGCACTGGTTGACGAAGACCGCCCGCATGGTCAGCCATCCTCGTTGGCCAGCGGGGCCATGGGGGGCAGGCCCCGCGCCCGCTCGACGAATTCCCGGCGCCAGAGTTCGGCGATGAAGGGTTTCCAGACGGGAACCGCCAGGTGATCCTCGCCCCGGCGCAACCGCCGCGCCGTCCGCCGCCACCATCCCGCGTCCCACAGGTCCTGGCCGGCGAAGCTCGGGTCGTTGAAGACCTCCTCGGCGGCGTCCAGCAGGCCGTCGCGGAACCACTGGGCCTGGGGCGGCAGGAACCCCTGCTTGTTCCACCGGGTTCGCACGGGTTCGGGAAGAACGCCGCGCATGGCCTCGCGCAGCAGGCGTTTCGTCTGGGCGCCGCCCATGAGGAACGCCGGCGGCAGGGAGAAGGCGAACTCGGCGATCCGATGGTCGCAGAAGGGCAGCCGCACCTCCCGGGAATGGGCCATGGAATTGCGGTCGCCGTAACGCAGCAGGGTGGTGAGGAAGCCCCGGCAGGCATCCCTTTCCAGGGCATCGGTCAGCGTACCCGCCGCCCGGTTCGGGTCCGATGTCATTTCGGACAGATGGTCCTTGCCGACCCCGAAACGGAGGTCGCTGCCCCGGTCGAGCATCCGCGCCGCGGCCCGCCGGACCGGCAACGGCAGTTTCGTCTTCCATTGCTGATCGGCGACCGAGAGGGCCAGCGGATAGCGTGCCCGGATCGCCTTCTCCTCCGCCCGGGCGTCGCCGCCGTCCATGCGCAGGGTGTTCAGGTAGGGCACGAAATACTGCTCGTAACCGCCTAGGATTTCGTCTCCGCCCTGTCCGTCCAGAAGCACGGTGACGCCGTTCCCGGCGGCGAGCCGGAAGATGCACCACTGGGCGTACTGGCTGGCGCTGTCGACGGGCAGTTCGTTGAGCCACAGGAAGTCGGACAGCTCGGCGATGAAGGATCCCGCATCGGGTGCGGTTTCGTGCTGGACAAGGTCCGCCCCTTCGGCGACCTGCGCCGCCCAGGCACCCTCGTCCCGGTCGCTGTCCGGAAAGCGTCCGGTGAACACGTGATAGGGTTGCTCCGGCCCCAGAAGAGTCCGCGACAGACAGGCGACGGAACTTGAATCCAGGCCACCGGAAAGGCAGGAGCCGACCGGGACGTCGCTGCGCAGGCGCAGGCGCACGGAATCGGTCAGCAGGTGCCGGAATTCCTCGGCTGCCTCGGATTCCGACACCGGCGGTGCCACCGTGCTCTCACGCGGCTGCCAATAAACCTCCGTCTTCCAGGACAGGTCACCCAGGTCAAGCACCAGGCTTTCCGCCGGAAGCAGCTGGCAAATGCCGCCGAAAACGGTCTCGCGCCGGTGGTCCAGCCCCTCGGCCGGGTTATGGAGGAAACGGAGCAGCTTGCCGTCGTCGACATTGCCGTCGACCCCGTCGAGGGAAAAGAGCGCCCGGTATTCGGAGGCGAAGGCGAACAGGCGCGGCGTGGCGACGAACAGGAACGGCTTCTCGCCGAAACGGTCTCGGGCGCAGAACAGGATCTCGCACCGGGCGTCGTGGATCGCAAAGGCGAACATGCCGTTGAATTCCCGCAAACACGCCTCGCCCCAGATCCGATAGGCCTCGAGGACGACCTCGGTGTCCGTCGCCGTTCGAAAGATGCCCCCCTCGGCCTTCAGGCGTTCCCTGAGTTCCAGGTAGTTGTAGAGCTCCCCGTTGTAGGTGATGCAAAGCTGCCCGTCGGCGCTCGTCATCGGCTGCATGCCCCGTTCCGAGAGATCGAGGATGGCCAGCCGCCGGTGGCCCAGGGAAACGCGGCGGTCCGGCGACGTCCACACCCGTTCGCCGTCGGGGCCGCGGTGGGCCATGAGGCTGGCCATGCGGGCGACAGCCCTGTCGTTGACGGTGCTAAGCCCGGCTAGTCCCGCGATTCCGCACATGTCAGGTCCGCTCCGCCGCCCGGGCGCGGGACCGCAGCAGCCACCATCCGATGAGGAAGGCGGTGGCAAAGGCGGCGCTGACGCCGAATGCCAAGCCCTCCGCCGGTCCCATATCGGTCTGGTAGAGGATGCCGAAGACAAGACCCAGGGCGATGAACTTGCTCAGCCGGGAAATCAGCATGACGCGGCTCGCGCCCTCGATGTAGCAATAGGCCTTGATCGCCTCGAAAACGGTCAGGAACAGGATCATGCCGCCCAGCGCGATGAATATCGGGACTACTTCCCGCCATGTCTCCCCGAACAGCCACGGGATGACCGGCTCGGCGATGATGATCGCTCCCGCCACCGCAACGGCGGAACCGGCGAACACGGCGGCGACAAGGCGATGGAAGCTCCGCCGGCGCAGGTCCGGGTCCTCCTGGCGGCTCAGCCAGTTGGCGCCGAGCCGTCCCGTGACCGGCATGAGAAGCTGGTTGGGGACCAGGGCAAGCCGGTGGGCGAAGAAGAACAGACCCGCCCCCTGGGTGCCGCCGAAGGCGCCGCACAACAGGATGACTAGGCGTTGGAACCCGCCCTCGAGGATGCCGTCGGCCCAAATCCCGCGCGCCTCGGCCACCAGGGACCGCCATTCCCGGGGTGCAAGCCAGCGCAACCGTTCGACACCGAGGCTGCCTGTGGCCCCCGCCCCCACCAGGCGCAGGACGGAAATGACGAACTCCCGCAGGTAAAGGACAAGCCCGCCGGCGCCCAGGATCACCAGGACCACGGCCAGGGCGTGGCTGGCGAGTTTAGCGGTCACGTCGATGCCGACGATCTTGCCGTAGTCCATGCGCCGCTCGTAGAAGGCGCGGTTGGTCTCCACCCAGTGGCCGACGGCAATGGCGACGACCAGGATCAGCTCGAGAATTCCGACTCGGTCGAACGATGAAATGATCGCCAGCGTAATGACCGCCCCGGCGACCGATTCCAGGGTAACCGCGACGAAGTACCGTTCCCGGACTTCCCGGGTCAGTTCCGACTCCGGGCGGCGGATGATCAGGGTCGAAACCCTCAGGCTCAGAAACAGGAAAACCAGGGATGTGTTGGCGAGCATGATCGCGAAGCGGCCGTAATCCTCGGGCAGCAGATAGCGCGCGATGACCACCTGGGCGCCGAAGGCGACGAGACTTTCGAAGAAATTCCCGGAAAACAGGATGGCCGCCGAGGACCGGAACCGAGGCGTAGCGGGAGTCGTCATTCGTTCGCACTGCCAGCCACGGGACTACGGCTTTCCATATCTTGCGATGGCGCGGACATGGCCGGATCAAACCATTATTCGGGCGTCGTGGAAATCCCCCTTGATCGCCCCGTCCGGATCATGTGCGGTGGCTGATCCGGTCAAGTAACCCCAGCAGACGATCCACATGGTCTTCCCACCGGAAATCTTCGGCGATCCGCGCCCGGCCATTGCGGACCAGGGTTGCCCGCATTTCCCCGGTTACCGACAACTCGCGAATCTTCTCCACCAGGTTCGTAATGGAAAAGGGTGCGAAGTAGACGGCACCCTCGCCACAAACCTCCCGGTTCACGGGCCGGTCGGCTGAGATCACCGGCAGGCCGATGGCCATGGCCTCGATCAACGGATGGCCGAAGGTTTCGGCGATGGACGGGAAAACGAAGAGGTCGTGATCTCTGTAAAGCGAAGGGATGGACCCGTAGGGAACTTTGCCGATCAGGTCGACCTGTCCCCGTTCGACCCCTTTGGCCAACAAATGATGGTCCTCTCCGGCGCCGCGGGTCGCTGCCAGCTCGCTGAGATCCATGGTGACGGTCAGGCGGGTGGGAATTCCCATTTCGTTCAGGCGCGCCACCGCTTCCGCCAGCATCCCCGGCCGCTTGTGCGGATAATACTCGGAAACGAATAGAAGGCGCAGGATGCCGTTCTCGCACCAATCCCGTGGTCCCTGATCCGATTCGAAAGCACCCAGAAGCGTCCCGTAATGATTGTATTCGACCTTTTCACCCAGATCGGGTGCCCAGGACAACAGCGTGTCCTTCATTGATGCCGTGGGGACGAATACGGCATCGGCGGACCGTGCCGAGGCGAGGATCAGTTTGCGTCGGGCCTCACGTTGGAAAACTGCCGTCACGCCTTGACCGGGAGCGATATTGGTTAGGTAGAAGGGATCGAAAAGTCCACCCTCGCGAACCAACAGAACCTGAGGGGTGGGACAGCCGAGAATGCCGAAATTGGCGGACGAGAACAGGGCATCGGGGGCGTGTCGCCGGACGAGACGGCGCCACACCGTCTGTTCCCACGCCAGTCGATTGAGGGGCCGCATGCGGTTGGCCGTGAAATAGAGGACCCGGCACCCCTCCGGCGTCGGAAACTCCGGCGGCACGGCGAAGGTGGCATCGATACCCCGGGCCGAGAACGACCGCATGAGGTTCGCCGTGTAGGTCACGATTCCGCCCATTCGCGCGGACATGGCGTTGACAAGGATTCTCATTGACGGCCGTTCGCTCCACCCAGCAGCGCCGCTAATATGCGGTCGATATTTTTTACATGCATTAGTTGCAGTTGGATTACGCGCTCTCTGCCCGAGTGTCCAATGTTTTCTCGTTCACTGTCGCGGTTCAGCCAGCGCCCACAGACGTCCGCCAGTTCCCCGTCGGACGACCAATAGACCGCCTCCTTTTCGTCCCGGAACAGGCCGGTGATCTCGTCGTTGCGCTCGTGGACCATGAAGCCGGCACAGGCGGGAATTTCGATGGAACGGCAGGTCTGAAGGTCCCGGTTCCCTTTCCGCAGGAAACCGATGTTGATCGCGCTGGCGGAGACGACGCGGGCAAAGTCATCGTTGTAGACCGGGCGGTTTTCCACGATCAGGTTGGGATCGCGCCCGACCCAGTCGTGCCATCCGTTGCCCCATACCCTGACGGTGTACCCCTGGCGCGCCAGGTGCAGCAGACTCCGGGCTCGGGGGCCCTCGTAGGTGCCGATGAAACTGACGGGAGCACCGAAACGCCGGCGCTCGTCCGCGCTCAGCGTCATCGGGCGGTGCAGGGCCGGATCGCAGCTGTTGTTGACGAACAGGATATTCCGGACACCCCGTGACGGCATCTCGTGGGCCTCGGTGTTGAACGACTTGGTGGTCACCCAAAGGTCAAAACAGGGGATCGCGCCGTCGGTCCAGATCGAGCGGTGGCGCCGGTTCATCATGTCGTCTTCCGAATGCCAAAGGACGAGCACCCGGGGATTGATCCGTTTGGCCCGGCGCAGCGCCGAGGCACGGATCATCTTCGCCGACTCGACCCAGATCACGTCGGCCCCGTCTCGTACCACCTCTACCAAGGTCCTGTTCGCATTCGCCGGGTCTCCGGGCAGGCGCAGCCGTTCCCGGACTCGCTGTGCGAGGCTTGGTTTGCTTTCGTAGCTCCAGCCGGGTGAGGTCGTTGCCACGGTGGTCACGACGTGGCCGAGCTCGCGCATCGCCTTCACCCTCTGGACGGTGCGCGACGCGCCGAAGGTTTCGCCGACCACCACGATGCGCAACGATGTATCAGCCATCGGCCGCGGTCCCCGTCACGAAATCGATGGCCTGCCTCAGGCCCCGCAGGTCGGCCTCGAAACTCCACGGGGTAATGGCCTCCCGCGCGGCTCGGCCCATCGCTCCGGCATTTTCCAGGCAATGAACGATCGCCGCCGCCAGGGCATCGGCGTCGCCGCTCGGGAACATCGCTCCGCATGCCGGCGTCACCAGGTCGCTGGCACACCCCACCTGATCGCTCGTCACCACGGCGGTGGCGCAAGCCATGGCCTCGTTGATCACCAGGCCCCAGGGTTCGCCCTCGGACGGGAGAACAAGAACGTCGGCCAGGTCGTAAAGCGCGGGCAGGTCCCGTTGATTGCAAAAGCCGAGAAAGAACGCACCGGGCGCAAGCGCGCGGACCGTCTCTTCCTGTTCGCCGGTGCCGGCGAACACCAGCGCCGGATTGAGATCCTGGACGGTGGGGTTCATGAACGCCCGGGCCAGAAGATCGGGCCGTTTCCGGGCCATGAGCTTGCCCACGAACAGGACCACCGGCCGCTCCGGTGCGACGCCGATTTCGGCCCTCAGGGCGGCGCGCCCCGGCCGGGCCGCCGCTGCGTCCGCCGCGAACCGGTCGTTGTCGATGGCGTAGGGCGTGTGGAACAGGCGCTCCTCGGCGACGCCCCTGTCGCGGTAATAGCGGGCATTGGCGCTGCCGATGGTCAGGAAGGCGCTGCAACGCCGGAAAATCCGCTTCAGGTAGAACCGCTTGGCCAGGCGCCACAACCCCGTCCCGTCGGGCATGGCGATGTCGCAGTTTTCCCCCCGCATGAGCACCGGCGTCCCCATACCGAGCGCGAAACCCAGCGCCCGCCTGAGGGTCGGTGTCTGCCATCCGTGGATCCAGACCACATCCGCCCAATGGATCTGCCGTTCCAGATCCGTATCGGCGAGATCGGTATTGTCGTATCCCTCGGTCAGGGGAAGGTCCCACTGGATATCCCGCCCGAATCCGGGATCGAACCGCGGCCCTGTCGGGCGGCCGTGTTCAAAAATGACCCTGAACCGGATATCCGATTCCGCCGCCACACGCTTGAGAAGCGGGGCCTGGTACTGGATCGGATGGGAAACCAGGTAGAGCAGATTCACGGTCATGGCTGCTCCTGCCACACGTCCTGCCACGCCGTCGCCAGCCCCCGGTGGAAGCCCTCCAGGGAATAGTCGTTCTCGGCCACCCGACGCGCGTTTGCGCCAAGGGCGGATCGCAGTTGCCGATCGCCGGTCAGGCGCTCGACCGCGTCCGCCAGGTTGCCGGCGTCAATATCGGTTAGAAATCCGGTTTCGCCGTCGATGACGTAGTCCTCCGGGCCGCCGCACCGGGTCGAAACCACCGGAACACCGCTGGCCATGGCCTGCAGTCCAGCGATGTTCAATCCCTCCTGGAACGATGGGATGACGAAGACGTCGAGGGAGCGGAAGAAGTCCGGCAGGCCGTCATCGGGCAGCCAGCCCTGCCAGTGGATGCGGTCGGCGATTTCCAAGGCTTTCGCGGCGCGGTCCAGGTCTCCATTGGCTTCACCGGTAAGGTGGAGTTCGACGTTGTTCCCCCGGTCTCGGAGAATTCGAACGGCGTCGAACAACATCGGGAGGTTCTTGCGCGGATCGTTGGGCCGTCCGGCGAAACCGATGACACCGGATCTGGGTTCCCGGTCCGGCGGCGTGAAGCGTGCCGGGTCCACGGGTACCGGCAGCGTCGTGAAGCAGTCGTCATTGCCGCCTGCCGCGACCAGGGTCCGCCGGGCGTAGCTGCTGACGGTCATGAACCGCGCCGGTCCGGCGAGGATTCTTTTTTCCATCCTGCGCTGCGCCGGCCCCACCACCATGCGGTCGAAGACCCTGCGCGCCGCTGGCATGGCGCGTCGGCGGTCGATCCGGTCCGCCGTCATCGTGCTCGCGCACCACACCAGGTGGGGAATGCCCAGTGTGGTCAGGAGGTGGGAGACCATCACCGTCCCGCCGACGGCGATGTGGCGGTCGTGGGCCGCGATCACGTCTCGCCACTGGGCTGACGGCAGGTAATAAGTGAATTCCAGCTCCGGCAGGGCGCAGCCCACCGCGATGCAGGGAACGTCGCCGAAGCACTCGCCCCGGCGCAATGCCGGGCGCTTTCCGCGCACCCATTGCCAGCAGGGCGCCACCAGGTCGGGATAATCGGTCAGGGTCGCATAGTGGGCGACGGTGACCGGGTGGCCGATGTCGCGGAGGTGCCGGGCGAGGATGCGCGTCTTGTCGGGCACGCCGCCGCCCAACGGCGGAATCGTGACGATCAGGACCGACGCCGTCACCGGTCGTCCTTATGCCGAGTCGCATCGGCATTGATGATGTCCTCGAACACCGCCCGGGTGGCGGCCGCGGTTTGTTCCCAGGTGAAACCGCTTGCCCGCTGGACGGCGCGCCCGGAGAGCGTCCGGCGCAGTTCCGCGTCGTCGAGGAGCATGCCGATCTTCTCCGCCATGTCTTCGGCAATCAGGGGATCGAACATCAGGC
>JAJFIG010000290.1 GCA_021775195.1 Rhodospirillales bacterium
CCCGCATCGGCGAGCTGTTCCGCCAGACCGACCTGGCGGCGACCCTGCAATACATGGTGGACGAGGAGACGGCGGCGGGCGGCAGCCGCACGGATGGCCTCAAGGCCGCCCGGGACGCCTTCTACAAGGGCGATATCGCCAGCACCATCTGCGACTACCACCAGGACAACGGCGGGCTCATGACCATGGCCGATATGGCGGGCTACGAGGTCCGCTTCGAGGCGCCGGTGCGGGTCGGGTTCGCCGGCACCGAGGTCTACTGCTGCGGGCCGTGGTCCCAGGGGATATCCCTGGCCCAGGCCCTGGCCATGCTCGACGGCGCCGGGGTGGCCGACATGGAGCACAACTCAACCGCCTACATCCACCACGTCACCGAGATCCTGAAGCTGGTCTTCGCCGACCGGGAACATCACGTCGGCGATCCCCGGTTCGTCGACGTGCCGGTGGCGGGGATGCTGGACCCGGAATATCTCAAGGCACGCCGCGCCCTCGCCGATCCGGACAGGGCATGGCCGGAAATGCCGCCGGCGGGCGATCCCGGCGCCGGAAACGCCGAGGCCGCCGTTGGACGGATGCCCGCGACAGCGACGGGCGGCGGCGTCGATGCGCACGCCACCCGGCCCCAGGACATCGCGCCGGACGGCGGACCGGCATGCGCCGATACCTCGTACGTGGCGGTCATCGACGGCCATGGCAACATGTTCTCGGCAACCCCCAGCGACACCTCGGCCGACACCGAGGTGATCCCGGGTACCGGCCTGTGCCCGTCGTCCAGGGGGTCCCAGTCCCGGGCCGACGCCGCCTCGCCGTCGTCGGTGGCGCCGGGCAAGCGGCCGCGCCTGACCCCCAACCCGGCGATTGCGCTCAAGGACGGCCAACCGTTCATGGCCTTCGGCACCCCCGGCGGCGACGTCCAGATCCAGGCCATGGCGCAGGTATTCATGAATGCGGTGTGTTTCGGCATGGACATCCAGTCGGCCATCGAGGCACCGCGCTTCGCCAGCTACAGTTTCCCCTCGTCCTTTGCCCCCAACAATTACTTTCCCGGGCTGTTGATGATGGAAAAGCGCTTTCCCGAGGAGACGGCGGCGGCGCTCTCGGCTCTCGGCCACAAGGTCGAGCAGTGGGCGGACTGGACCTGGAAAGCGGGCGGCGTCTGCGCCGTGATGCGGGACGCCGAGACCGGCATCCTGCACGGCGGCGCCGACCCCCGGCGGGCCGGCTACGCGCTCGGCTATTGACGCGGGCGGCGGGGCCGGGCCTTGGCTTCACATGATATTCTGCTAATGTGGCGGTGATATATTTCTCAACTCGAAGAAAAGACCGGGAGGTTCAAATGACCAGGAAGATGTTTGAAAACGGCCTCAGCACACGGCGCGATATCCTGCGCGGCGCCGCGGGGGCGGCGGCCGGCGGAGCAGCGCTTTCGGCCCTGGGGCCGATGGCAGAGGTGCTGGCGGCTCCGAAGATCTACCAGTGGGGCTCGGCGGCCCTGGGATCGACGGGCTACGTCATCATCACGGCGCTGGCGGCGGCGGTGAACAAGTTCTCCAAGCTGCGCAACTCGTCCCTGTCGACAGCGGGCGGGGCCGAGAACATGGCCCTGATCGGCGAAGGCGTTCTCGATTTCGCCCAGACCACGTCCACCGACTGGCTGCCGGCGACCAGCGGCACCGGGCGCTACAAGGACAATCCGGTCAAGGTCATGCAGATGTTCTCGTACACGGCCTGGAACCTGTCGCCCATGGTGCGCAAGGATTCGGGCATCAAGACATTGGAAGACCTGGTGGGCAAGAAGGTGATGCCGGCGACCGCCGGCGGCGCCACGACGGGCATGTGGCACACCATGTTCAAGGCCGCCGGCCTCTACGACAAGGTCAAATGGACCTACGGCTCGTGGACCTCGACCTATGGCGCCATCAAATCTGGCGCCGCCGACTGCATCCCGATCCTGATGACCAACGGCCGCGCCTCGCCACGGGTGACCGAGCTCGAGGCCGCGGGCATCGACATGCGGGTCCTCGACATCCCCGAGGCGACGATCAAGAAGGCCCAGGCCATGAACCCGGGCCTGCTGTCGGCCATGGTCCAGCCCGGCGGCACCAAGTTCCTCACCAAGCCGACGCGGCTGGCGACCCTGGGCGGAGTTCTCGGCGTCCATCCCCGTATCGACGAGGAAACCGCCTATACGGTGACCAAGACGGTCCTGGACAACGCCGCCTTCATCCGCAAGAAGGGCGTGCAGCTGCAGGACGTCAGCCTGGAGTTCGCCAACTCGCAGCTAATGTCGGCCTATCCGGTGCACCCGGGCGCCGCCCGCTACCTGAAGGAAAAGGGCATCTGGCGCAACGACCTCAAGATCGGCAAAATCTAGCCTTCCGGGCTTGACGGCAACCGGTTGCCGCCCGCCCTCCGGGGCGGGCGGACCGGTTCCGCCGCAACCGCCACTATGACCCGCATCCCCGGCAACCTCGTCGACTGGTTCGTCCGCACCTCAACCCGCGAGCAGACGGAAGCCCCGGTGGTGACGGCGATCACCTTCGTCGTCGCCGTGACCATGGCGCTGATCCACCTGTTCCAGACCTACCTGTTCTTCCTGCCCGCGGGGCAGTTCAAGAACCTCCATATCGGCTTCGCCGTCCTGTTGGCGTTCCTGACCCTGCTCGAGGGGACGCCCCGGGACAAGATCTGGGCCCGGCGCTGGCTGGTGCTGCTGGCGCTGCTGATCGTCGCGCCCATGGTCTACATCCATATCGAGTACCAGAACCTGGTCGAGGTGCGCTCGTTCAAGCCCAACGCGCTCGACATGACCATGGCCCTGCTGCTGCTGGCGCTGACACTTTATGCGGCGGCACGGGAATGGGGCTGGGTGATCCCGTGCCTGGCCCTGGTCTCGACGGGGTACGGCTATTGGGGCTACCTGCTGCCGGGCGAGCTGTTCTCCCACGGCGGCATCACGCTGTGGCGGCTGGTGAGCTATACCTCGATCCCCTATTTCCGCGGCCTGCTGGGGGGCCTGACCGACCTTTCGGCGGGCACCATCTACATGTTCATGCTCTTCGCCGGAGTCCTCAAGGTCACCGGCGGCATCGACTTCATCATCAAGGTGGCGTTTTCCGTCGGCGGGCGCAGCCGCGCCGGGCCGGCCCAGGTGGCGGTGGTGAGCAGCGGCTTCCTGGCGATGATCTCGGGCAGCGTCGTCGCCAACGTCGCCTCCACCGGAGCGATCACCATCCCGATGATGAAGCGCTACGGCTTCCGCCCCGAATTCGCCGGCGCCGTCGAGGCGGTGGCCTCCACCGGCGGCCAGCTGACGCCGCCGGTGATGGGGCTGGCGGCGTTCCTGATCGTCGGCATCACCGGGATTCCCTATGTCGAGGTGATGGCCGCCGCGGTGCTGCCGGCGGTGATCTACTACGGCTACCTGATGCTGGCGGTGCACGTACAGGCGCTGCGCCTCGGCCTCGATGCCCGCAAGGTCCTGCTCGCCGCCGCCGATGACGAAACCGCGGCGGAGGCCGCCGGGGTGACGCTGTGGG
>JAJFIG010000030.1 GCA_021775195.1 Rhodospirillales bacterium
CTCGGCGGCGGCGGCGAGAGCGTCGCGGCGCAGCCCCATGGGCACGGTGCCGGCGTGGCCCGCCTGTCCTTCGACGGTGACCACCAGACGGGTCGCCCCGGCGATGGCGGTGACGACGCCGACGGGTAGGTTCTCGTCGTCGAGCACCGGGCCCTGTTCGATGTGGAGTTCCAGGTAGGCGAGGACGTCCCCGGGGCACCGCGCCGCGTCGCCGACGCGGGCGGGATCGAGGCCGAAGGCGGTCATGGCGTCGGCGAGGGTGACGCCGTCGGCGTCCACGTGGCCGAGCAGGGCCTCGTCGAAGGTGTCGGCGACGGCGCGGCTGCCGAGATAGGTGGACTGGTAGCGCACCCCTTCCTCGTCGGCGAAGCCGATGACCTCGACGGCATGGGGCAGGCGGACGGCGCGGGCGTTCAGGTCGGCGACGCAGGCAATGCCGGTGATGACACCGAGCATGCCGTCGAAGCGGCCGGCCATGACCACGGTGTCGAGGTGGGAGCCGACGATCAGGGCCGGGGCGCCGGGGGACGCGCCCTCGTAGCGACCGACGACGTTGCCGACGGAGTCCTCGCCGACGGTCATGCCGGCGTCCCGCATCCAGCCGCCGACAAGGTCGTTGGCGCGGCGGTGCTCGGGCGTCAGGTAGTGCCGGGCTAGGCCCTCGGGCGATTCGCTGATCGCCGCCAGGGCATCGATCCGAGCCATGATCCCGGCGCCGATGGTCTCAGCCGAAGGCATCGAGGTCCTCGTGGCGGTCCTCGATCAGGGCCAGCCGGCGGCGGCCGGCGGCGCCGGCCCGGGCGACCACGGCGACGGAGAGGAAATGCAGGAACGACATGGGCGCCGAGTAGCGGTCGAAGAGGTCCTCGCCGCGGACCTCGCAGCGCACGGTCCAGGTTGCCCCGGAGCCCTGGCGGGCGGTCGGATCGGTGATGAACAGGACCGGGACGCCGGCGTCGCCGGCGATATCCATGGCCCGCTTCACGTCGGGGATGCGGCGGCGGAATCCGAGGACGACGAGAAGATCGTCGGAGCGGAGCTCGGTCATGTACTCGGCCAGGGTTTCCCCCGGGGCCGGCAGGAGGTGGACGTCGCCGCGAACCTGGATCAACTGCCAGCGCAGGTAACCGGCGAGGTAATGGCTGTTGCGGTAGCCGAAGAGCCAGACCCGCCGGGCCCCGATGATGGCGTCGACGATCTTCTCGAGCGTGTCCTCTTCGATGCCGTCGAAGGTGCGGGTGATGTTGCGCATGTCCTGCTCGATGTGCTTCTGGACGCGGGTGTCGAAGGCGCCGCGGTCGGCGTCCTTGCTCAGCAGGTAGACGGGCGAGCCCCAGGTCTGGGCGTCGCGGGCGGCGCGCCGGGCCTCCTCGAAGCTGGCGTAGTCGAGGCGGCGGATGAGGCGGGTGACGGCGGCTTTGGAGGCGCCGGCAAGCCCGGCGAGCTCGGTCGCCGAATAGGCCGCGACCTCGCCGGGAAAATCGAGGATGAGGTCGGCGACCTTGCGCTCGCTGCCGGGCAGGACGGCGTAGTGCTCCTGAATCCGGGCCTGCAGGGAACGCGTCCCCGGATTGCCCTTTCCCTGGACGGGTCGCCGGTTTCCCGGCGGTATGGATGTGCGGTTGTTGCCCGTCATTCGAACCTCCCTGGGAACGACGGTAATTCAACCGTGACTGAAATTCAAGTTTCAAATGTTCTTGACATTCAGAAACAACAGTTTCAATATGAGACTCAAGGAAAACCCCATCAAGGGGATAACGGGGAGGGTGTGACATGCAGGCGGTAGCCGGAAAAGCCATTGTCGCCAGCCGCCGCGTCAACTGGTACGTGGAGCGGTTCTGCGTCGCCTTGATGGTGCTGCTGGTGCTCGACGTGTGGCTCGGCGTCTTGGTGCGCTATGTTATTCCCCTGCCCCTGACCTTCACCGAGGAACTGGCCCGCTACCTGATGATCTGGATGGCGCTGCTGGCGGTGTCCAGCGGTATCAGCCACCGCGAACACATCGGCGTGCTGGTGATCTTCGAGAAGTTTCCGCCGGTGGTGCGCAAGTGGCTGGCGGTGACCTTCGACCTCGTCGCCTTCGCCTTCTTCGCCATCATCCTGGTCGAGGGGCTGGGCCTCGTCGAACGGGGTTTCGCCCGCTTCACCATGATGTACGGCATCCCCAAGGCCTACCCCTTCATGGGCGTGCCCCTGGCGGCGGCCATGGCCTGCGTGCAGCTGGTCCTGGTCGCGGTGCACGACCTGTTTTCCGACGACGGCGTCACCGCCGCCGAGCGGGCGGAGGTCTGAGGCCATGATCATCGTCGCCGTCACCTTCTTCGGGCTGCTGGCCCTGGGCATGCCGGTGGGCTTCGTGCTCGGCGTCGCCGGGCTGGTGGGGATCTTCGACATGGGCGGCGGGCGCTTCCTGGCGATGGCCCCGGACCGCCTGTTCGCCGGCCTCGACCTGTTCCCGTTCCTGGCCATGCCGTTCTTCATCCTCGCCGGCGAGATCATGAACCGCTCCGGCATCACCACCCACCTGGTGCGCTTCGCCGACTCCCTGGTGGGCTGGCTCCGGGGCGGCATGGCGCACTCCAACATGGTGGCGTCGGTGATGTTCGCCGGCATCACCGGGGCGGCGACGGCGGACGCCGCGGCCTTCGGCAACACCTTGGTGCCGGCGATGGTGAAGCAGGGTTACACGCGGCCCTTCGCCTGCGCCGTGACCGCCGCCGGCTCGATCATCGGCCCGACCATCCCGCCGTCGACCCTGATGGTCATCTACGGGTCGATCATGGGGGTCTCCATCGCCGGCCTGTTCGCCGCCGGAATCCTGCCGGGGCTGCTCATCTGCGGCATCTGCATGGCGGTGATCGCGGCCTCGGGGAAGCGCCTCAACCTGCCCAAGTCGGACCAGGGCATCAGCGCCCGGGTGATCTTCGCCAGTTTCAAGGAAAGCTTCCTGGCCCTGGTCCTGCCGATATTCATCCTGGGTTCGATCCTGGGCGGCATCGCGACGCCGACCGAGGCCGCGTCGATCGCCGTCTTCTACGCCCTGGTCGTCGGCGGCCTGGTCTACCGCGCCCTCACCTGGAACGACCTCTACGAGATGCTGGTGCGCACGACGCGGATCACCGGCATCATCTTCCTGATCATCGCCTCGGCGTCGATCCTCGGCTGGTGGATGACCTTCAACCAGATCCCCCAGGCCATCGCTTCCGGGTTCCTCTCCATATCCCAGGACCCGAACGCCATCATCGGCATGATCATCGCCCTGCTGCTGTTCATCGGGCTGTTCATGGACATCAATGCGACGCTGATCATCCTGGCGCCGGTGCTGGCGCCGCTGACGGCGACCATCGGCATGGACCCGGTGCACGCCGGGATCATGATCATCCTGGCCCTCAACATCTCGCTGATGACGCCGCCGGTGGGGGCGTGCCTGTTCGTGCTCGCCTCGGTGACCAAGGAGAAGGTCGAGGAAATCACCAAGTCGCTTTGGCCCTTCCTGCTGGCGGAGGTGATCATTCTCCTGGTGGTCGCCTACTGGGCCAACCTGACCCTTTTCGTGCCCCGGCTTCTCGGGCTTTAAGGACCAAAAACCAGAACCAAACGCAAACCCGGATCAATAGGAGGATCACAATGAGCTTCATCAAGAAACTGGCGACCACCGCGGCGGTCGTGGCCACCGCCGGCATGATCGGCGCCACGGCGCAGGCGGCCGATGTCACCATGCGCATCGGCCACCTGAACCCTGCGGACGCCTTCGAAAGCCACTCCGGCGCCATGACGTCGATCTTCAAGTCCCTGGTGGAGACCGCCAGCGGCGGCGCCATCGAGGTCAAGCTGTTCCCCAATGGCCAGCTGGGCAAGGACAACGAGGTCATCCAGCAGGTCCGCGACGGTATCGTCGAGTCCTGCATCTCGTCGGCGGGCGGCGTCGCCCAGCACTATCCGCTGGTCGGCATCTTCGACATTCCCTTCGCCTTTCCCAACATCGCCGTGGCCAACCGGGTCATCGACCTGAAGAGCGACTTCGGCAAGCGGTTCTCCGGCGACCTGGAGAAGAAGACCGGCCTCAAGATGCTGGGGCTCATCGACAGCGGCGGCTTCTTCGCCTTCTCCAACTCGAAGCGCCCGATCAAGACGATCGAGGACATGAAGGGCCTGAGAATCCGCACGATGACCCTGCCGACCCATCAGACCATCGTCAGCTCGCTGGGCGGACAGCCGACACCGCTGCCCTGGGCCGAGGTCTACACGGCGCTGCAGACCGGCGTCGCCGACGGCCAGATGAACCCGATCCCGATCATCGCCTTCGCCAAGTTCGACGAGGTGCAGAAGTATCTCTCGATCACCAACCACGTGATCACGCCTTACGTGTGGTTCATCAACAGGAAGTTCTACGACGGCCTCAAGCCGGAGCACCAGGCGATCATCGACTGGGCCTCGGAAGTGGCGGCGGAAGCCGGGCGCGGCGTCTCGCGGGTGATCGAGGCCTCGGAGCGCGGCTTGCCCAAGCTGGCCAAGAAGATGAAGGTCAACGCCGTTTCGCCGGCCGAGCAGGCGAAGTTTGCCGCCGCGGCGCAGCCGGCGGTGCGCAAGCTGAT
>JAJFIG010000291.1 GCA_021775195.1 Rhodospirillales bacterium
TCTCGGCCCAGTCCTGGGCCTCGGTGCCGCCGGCCCCGGCGTGGACCTCGACGTAGGTGTCGTTGGCGTCGGCCTCGCCCGAAAGCAGGGTCTGCAGTTCCGCCTTCGCCGCCTGTTTGTGCAGACCGGCCAGCGCCGCCTCGGCCTCGGCCACGATCTCGGCATCATCCTCGGCCTCGCCCAGTTCGATCAGTTCGACGCTGTCGGACAACTCACGCGTCAGGGTATCGATGGCGGTCACGCCCGCCTCGAGGCGGGTGCGCTCGCGCATCAGGCTCTGGGCCTGGGCCGGATCGTTCCAGAATTCCGGATCCTCGGCCTTGGCGTTCAGCTCGTCGATACGGCGGCGCGCCTGGTCGTAGTCAAAGATGCCTCCTCAACAGGTCGATCGCCTGCTCGATCTCCTGGGTGATGGCCTCGATTTCGGCGCGCATTGTCGGCTCCATCGTATTGTTGCGGCCGACTTCGGGTACGGCCATTGCCGGATGTACCCAAAAAGGAGGAAGGGGACAAGTCCCGCAGTCGATATTGACGCCGAATCCCGCTGCTCAGTAGAGCCCGCCGGTACCCGTGGCCTGGGGACCAGCCCCCGATGCCAGGCCCTCGAGAACGGTGCCGCGCCCGGTGGGGACGGTCCCCGGCTTGAAGGCCTCGCGGATGACGTGCTTGTCGCCGGGCCGGGCCGGCTGGCCGGTGCCGGCATTGACCCGCACAAGGCGGATTCCCGGAGGAATCCGGAACGGGATGGCGGCCTGGTCCTTCAACGCGTCGGCCATGAAGTCGCGGAATATCGGCACCGCGACGGAGGCGCCCTGTTCGCGCCGCCCGAGGGTCCTGGGCTCGTCGAAGCCGGTGAAGACGCCCACCGCCAGATCCGGCGAGAAGCCGATGAACCAGGCGTCGAAGCTTTCGTTGGTGGTCCCGGTCTTTCCCGCCAGCGGCTTGCCGATGGCCCGGATTCTCCGCCCGGTCCCGCGCTCGACCACGCCCCTGAGCATGGAGACCATCTGGTAGGCGCTGGCCGGGTCGGCCACCGCCTCGCGGGTATCAGGAAGGCCCGGGACCCGCTGATTTGTCCACACCTCGGCCCAGCAGGTTTCGCAGGGCCGGTTGTCGTGGCGGAACACCGTCCGCCCTTCCCGGTCCTGGATGCGGTCGATCAGGGTCGGTTTGATGCGCTTGCCGCCGTTGACCAGCATGGCGTAGGCGGTGGTCAGCCTCAGCAGCGTCGTCTCGCCGGCACCCAGGGCCATGGAAAGCTGGTCCGGCATGTCGTCGACGACTCCCAGGCGCCCGGCGAACTCGACCACCCGCTCCATGCCGATGGTCTGGGCCAGGCGCACGGTCATCAGGTTGCGGGACTTTTCGATTCCCAGGCGCATGGTGCTGGGGCCATAGAATTTCTTCGTGTAGTTGGCCGGGCGCCACTTGGGCAGTCCCGGCCCCTGGTCGATGACGAAGGGGGCATCGAGAATGAGGGTTGCCGGCGTATAGCCGGCATCGAGGGCGGCCAGGTAGACCACGGGCTTGAAGGCGGAACCCGGCTGGCGCTTGGCCTGGGTCGAGCGGTTGAACTGGCTGCGCCCGTATTCCCAGCCGCCGGTCATGGCCAGAACCCGGCCCGTATGCGGGTCGATGGCCACCAACGCCCCTTCGACCTCGGGGATCTGCCTGAGGGCGAAGGACTGCACCGGCAGCGTTTCAGGCGCCGCCTCGCCGGCCGTATCCAGGTTGATGGTGCCGGGAGCCACGGCGGCCGCCTTCCCCACCCCCGCGGAAGCCATTGAATCGAGGGCGTCGACGGCAATCACGTCGCCCACGGCCAGCACGTCCGAGGGCTTGCGGACCCGAGGGCCGAGGCGCTGTTTCTTCATCCATGGCCGCGCCCATTTCAATTCCGCCAGGGGGATGCGACCGCGGCCGCCATCGACAAATCCGATGTCGGCGCCGTTTTTGTCGACACCGATCACGACGGCCATGAACCAATGGCCCATGCCAGGCGGCGGCGTCATCGCGGCGAGAGCGCTCTGCCAGTCGACCCCGTCGTCCAGGCGGGCGACGGGACCGCGCCAGCCGTGGCGACGGTCGTAGGCCTCGAGACCGCTGCGCAGGACCCGTTCGGCGATCTCCTGCAGCCGTGGGTCCAGGGTCGTTCGTACCGACAACCCACCCTTGTAGAGTTGGGTCTCGCCATAGCGGGCGATCAGTTCCCGCCGCACTTCCTCGGCAAAATACTCGGCGCCGACGAATTCCGTCTTGTCGCGCCGCCGGACCATGATCGGCAGGGCGCGGGCCTGCGCCGCCTCGTCCTCGGCAATCGCCCCGTTCACGAGCATGCGCCCGATGACCCAGTCCCGCCGCGCCTTGGCCGCCTCCGGACGGGATACCGGATTGTAGTTGTTGGGAGCCTTGGGCAGGGCGGCAAGGAAGGCAGCCTCATCGACGGTCAGATTGTCCATGGACTTGTTGAAGTAGTTCAGCGCCGCCGCCGCCACCCCGTAGGAACCGAAGCCGAGGTAAATTTCGTTGAGGTACAGCTCGAGGATGCGGTCCTTGGAAAAAGCCCGCTCGATGCGGAAGGCAAGGATGGCTTCCTTGATCTTGCGTTCCCAGGAGACCTCGTTGGTGAGCAGGAAGTTCTTTGCCACCTGCTGGGTGATGGTCGAGGCACCAACCGGACGGCGGCTGCTGCCGATGTTTTTGATGTTGGTCAGGAGCGCGCCGATGACCCCCGGCAGGTCGACGCCGGGGTGCTGGTAAAAGGTCTTGTCCTCGGCGGACAGGAACGCCAGCACGACCCGCCTCGGGATGGCCTTGATGGGGACGAACACCCGCTTCTCGATGGCGTATTCGGCCATCAGCCGGCCATCGCCGGCGTGGACCCGGGTCATCACCGGCGGCTCATAGGTGGCCAACTGGTGGTAATCGGGAAGGTCGCGGCCGAAGTAATAGAAGACGTACAGCCCTCCGCCGACGCCAAGCACGACGACCACGAACAAAACACCGCGATTGGTGGAAACGACTCTCAGCATGTAAACCCAAAACCCTATTGGTTGGCGCCCGCGGTCTCGCGGCCGTTGTTGGTGGCCCCCGCGGCCGGACAATGCTCTACCCTATAAATATGGCCGACTTGTGGCCGCCACGACCTGGCGGGGCTATTTCCTGGCGGCCTCTTCGACGCGCGCAAAATAGCCGTCCACGGCCCGGGTCACCGCCTTCGCCAAACGGGTGCGATAGGTCTTGCGCCTGAGGGCGGCCTCGTCCTGGGAATTGGAAAGGAACCCCAGTTCCAGCAGCACCGACGGCACGTCGGGCGCCTTGAGCACCGCGAACCCGGCGAAGCGGTGCGAATTACGCAGGATCCGGGTCTCACGCGCCAATTCCCTGACCAGCCCCGAGGCGAACCCGACCGATCGGTTCATGGATTCCCGCTGCGCCAGGTCGATGAGGATATTGGTAACCTCGGGGGTTTCCCGCGTCAGGTCGATTCCGGCGATGAGGTCGGCCTTGTTTTCCTTGTCCGCCAGCGCCGCGGCCTCGGAATCCGATGCCTTCTCCGACAGGGTATAGACCGAAAGGCCGCGCACCCGGCGGTTCTTGATCGCGTCGGCATGGATGGATACGAACAAATCCGCATCCTTTTCACGGGCGAAGGAGACCCGGTCGCGGAGCCGGATAAAGATATCCCGCTCACGCGTCAGCACGGCATGGAACCGCCCGGTCTTGTTGAGCTGCCGTTTGATTTCCTGGGCCACCGCCAGGGTGATGTGTTTTTCGTAGACTCCGCTGACACCGACGGTACCGGGATCGACGCCGCCGTGTCCCGGATCAATGACGACCATCCGCTTCTCTTCCGTGCGCCGGGGTTTGCGCAAGGGTAGCGGAAACACGGCGGCACTGACCGAGACCCGTTCCGGGGCAGCGGTCGGGACCGGTTTTTTCGGTCTTGCGCCAGGCTTCGCGGTGACCGGCGGTCCCGCGGCCACCTCCAGGCCGGCATCACCGACGCTTTTGAGGAATGCCGCGCGGCTGACCCCGACGAGATCGAGCACCAGCCGGTAGCGGTACCCGGCCGCGGGCTCGAGCAGGAATGCCTTCCTCACCGCCACCGGGCCGCGCATGTCGAGAACGACCCGCGACGTGCCTTCCTTGAACAGGCCGTAGCGGAACTTGTTCAGAAGCCCCGTATTCCGTGGCAACGGCTGGGCCGGCAGCCGCCAGCCCACCTCCGGCAGATCGATCACCACCCGGTACGGGTCGGCGAGCATGAAGATGCGAAAACTGACCTTGCTGTCGAGATCGAGGACAAAGCGGGTGCCCGCAGCGTTTTCTCCGACCCGCACATCGGTAACGACCACGGGCGCCGCCAGGGCCGACCACGAGCCCGGCATCGCCATTACCGCCAGGCAGGCCAGACAAATACTTGCTAAGACGCGCCGCATGGTATGAATTTCCGTTTCGAGGCACCTCGATATGCCACTAATCGCGGTCCCGCTTCAACGTCTATCGGGCAAAACCGCCGACCCCATGGCCATCCGCCACCACCCGCAGCCTTGATGCCATAAGGTTCGGCCCTATATGAAGTATTGTCGAACCTAAATCCTACCGTTATGTTAACGGTGTGGTGACCCTCGGCGCACCGAAAATTTGTGATGGAGGATTTCCGTTACATCTGTTAGTGGTGTCATCGGCGGTTACACACCAGGCGTAGGGTTGGACCCGCTTGAATTTAGATATGTACGCCCCCGCCGCCCCACGAATTAGAGGTTTTTTCCCCATGCCGGTTAGAGCAGCGCGAACCAGTTTTCATTCGACTCCGCCCGTAACGCGGGTCGGTGGTCGGGTCGCAAGCGCCGCCGGCATTTCACGTATGCATACCCGTCCCGCCGGCCCACCCGTAACGGACCTGGCGGCACGGTTCTGGAGTCACGAGTTTTATGGCAACCAAAAAAATGCTTATCGATGCCACCCACCCGGAAGAGACGCGGGTCGTGGTCATCCAAGGTTCCCGTCTGGAAGATTTTGACGTCGAGGTTGAATCCCGGAAACACTTAAAAGGCAATATCTACCTCGCCAAAGTCATCAGGGTCGAACCGTCCCTGCAGGCGGCGTTTGTCGATTTCGGCGGCAACCGCCACGGGTTCCTGTCCTTCAACGAAATTCATCCCGACTATTATCAGATCCCGGTCGCCGACCGCGAGGTCCTGCTGGCCGAACACGAAGCCGCCGAGACGGAAAGCGAGCCGGGAGACGCCGACGAGGCCGAGGGCACCAAGGACGTCGAGACGGTCGGCGGCAGCGACGAAGAAGAGGTCGAGGCACGGCGGCCGGTTCTGTCCTATCGCCGCTACAAGATCCAGGAGGTCATCAAGCGCCGCCAGATCCTGCTGGTTCAGGTGGTCAAGGAAGAGCGGGGCAACAAGGGTGCCGCGCTGACAACCTACGTTTCCCTCGCCGGGCGTTATTGCGTCCTGATGCCCAACACGGCCCGCGGCGGCGGCATCTCGCGCAAGATATCCAACAGCGCCGACCGCAAGCGCCTGAAGACCATTCTCGGCGGCCTCGGCGTTCCCAAGGGCATGGCGGTCATCGTCCGTACCGCCGGGTCGAAGCGCACCAAGGCCGAGATCAAGCGCGATTCCGAATACCTGCTGCGGCTTTGGGACAAGATCCGCAAGGTAACCC
>JAJFIG010000292.1 GCA_021775195.1 Rhodospirillales bacterium
ATTGTTGGCTGCCTGAACGAGCGGCAGGATTTCGATCGGGACACCTGCTTCGTCAAAACGGAAGCCGGTGGACTTTGACGGCATCTCGCCGGCCTGCTCGGAAAGTCTGCGCAGCGATGCGAGGCTGCCACGGATTGTGAAAGCGCCTGCGAGGAGGAGGGCGGCGATCACGAAAACCATAAATGGCATCGGCGCCGTCTCGTCTCGAATTTCGTGTCCCATCCAGATCCAGAAATCATTGGGAATCGGCATATCGCGCGCCTGAGCGACAACGATCACGCCTGTTGCGGTTTCAACGGTTTGGATCACACCAATATATGGCGTCTCCCCAGGGGTGGTGACGCCAAACACCGCGTCGTGAAGTTTCGCATTCATCAACAGCGGAAACTTGTCCGGAAGCTTGCTCGGCGATGCAAGGACGGTGCTCTTGGATTCGGTGTCAACCACCACATAGCGCAGGTTCGGGATGACGGCCATTCGATCTTGAACATCCGGTGGGATATCAAGCCGTAACACCCCTTCCCGGTCATGGCGAACCGCTATCGCAAGTTCGGTGCCGATGCTCTCCAGTTCGTCTTCGACCTCCACGCCTTCGGAGAAAAGATGGATCACCGTCGACCCAAGAACACCAAATAAATAAAGCGCCACCAATTTCGCCAGCAGGCGGCGCGTCATCGATGGGTTTCGCGTGGTCATCGCGCCTGTTCCTTTTGCAGGAGATAACCAACCCCTCTGATACTGTGGATTGAAACCTGCGCTCCCGCTGCTGAAAGGCGTTTACGCAATCGCGACAAGTGGGATTCGAGGCTGTTCGATTCGAACTCCTCGTCAAAGCCATAAACATTGTTTTCTATGGTCTCGCGCGTGACGACCCGTCCGCCACGACGGATCAGGGTTTCAAGGACGGCCAGCTCCCGGCGGGGCACCGTAATGGGGTTGCCGTTGACGCAAACTTCACTCGTCGCCGCGTCGAATTCGAGATTGCCAACTGAAAAGAGAGTTTCAACGGTCGTGCGCGGCCTGCGCAGCAACGCTTGAATTCGCGCCGACAGTTCTCCGTGGGCAAAAGGCTTGATGAGATAGTCATCGGCGCCGCTGTTCAGCCCAAGAATGCGGTCCTCGACCCCATCCCGCGCCGTCACCACGATCACCGGGGTGCTGAACTTGTTATTGCGCAGTTCCTGCAGGAAGGTAATTCCGCTCCCATCCGGCAGCCGCAAATCGAGGAGAACGATGTCATAAGGCGTTACCCGGTTTGCAAGGCGCGCGTCCTCCACGGTTGTGACGTGGTCAACGGTATACCCCTCGCGCGTCAGGTTACGAGCGACCAGTCCGGCCAACTCCTTTTCATCTTCAACCAAAAGAAGGCGCATATCCGCACACTAGCACAACTGCAAGAACGTAACCTAGCTTGCGAAGCTTGCCTGAGCATTACGTGTCGGTCACGGCGCTTCAATGCGACCAAGCCTGTAATTGGTGTGGATTTCGGGTCTGCCGAAAATCCCATCCCGTAACACTGCCACAACGTAAGCCGTCTACGATTCTTGCTGGCAGTGATCACCCCTGCGGAGCATCAACGTAAAACTGGAGGATACACGATGAGATACCTATTGCTTATTCCACTGGCTGCGTTCCTGTTGGGCGCGTCAGCGCCGGCGTCTGCCCAGACATCGCTCTTTGACCAATGGTTCGCCCTCGAAACCGAGGCGAACGCCCTCAGGGCCCAGGCGGACGCCCTCAGCGACCAGGCGGACGCCCTCGAGGAACAGGCGGACATGGCTAGCGACCCCGCGGTCGCGGCGGCCCTCGAGGCTGAGGCGGATGCCCTCAACCTGGCGGGAGACCTGATCAAGGCGCAGGGGGTAGCCTTGGATATTCAGGCCGACGCCCTCAAGGTTCAATTAGAGATAGGCGAAGTCGCCGACGAGGCCGCTGAAACCGAAGCCCACGCTGCAGCCGAGGCCGCCGAAGAGGCCGCCGAGGCTGCGGCCGAGGCCGCCGAACAGGCCGCCGACGCTGCCGAGGCCGCCGCCGAGGCTGCCGCCGGTGGATGCAGCTCGTGAGGCCGCCCAGGCCGCTGAGGGATCAATAAGAGCAAACGTCGTTGAACGACTAATTTCGTGGCCTTGGCCCCGCTTTCCGGCGGGGCCGATTTTTCGTTGGTCTCAATCAATGGCGCGTCTCGCGTAACGCCTTACAAACCACTGTCATTCGGAACACGGCGGAGACACGAAGGTGGCCGTCGTCAATCTCAAAACCTGTCGCGCTCTTGCGCTCGCCGTGGGTTCGAATGCCGCACCCTCCACCTATGATTTTGGTGCCGACTGGCGCCATGATACCGAACCCGAAACCCAACTCCTTGCGCAATTCTGGGTTGGATTTCCGGGTGTGATCGCAGGAAAACGGGGCGGCCCTCCTGACCGAGGAGAGTTGACAGACGGCTGGATTGCCGCTTCCTCGTGCACGTTTGAGATTGGATGATATTCAATCGTAAACGGCGGGAAATAATTTACTGTGAATATTACCTCAAGGTGAATCATATTGCCTTGCATTATCCAAATAGTGAAGATTGGAAATTTGCTCGAAAGTCGTGATCCGATCCTTATTAATGTGTTGTATGACAACGTTATTTTGCGATCACTCGCGGCGATTTTCGACGTTGACTCCGGTAATTCCGCGAATTTTTCTTAATTGCGTTCAAATAATTTTATATTTCGATGAACGTATGATAGCGTGTATCAATTGGTCGCCTTTATCTTTCGGCCCGGACGGCTGGCGGTGGGGCGCTTCGCGCAAGGGGCAGCACGGGGATACCGCACCTTTCGGTGGTATTCCTTTCTAAATGCTCCTTGAAATGGGGACTTAACAATTGATAGGGGTATCAAATGACAGTTAGGCAGAAGACACGCTGAGGGTCGGTTCGGTCGCGGCGGGAACGGGCATGCCTGCGAAGCGGGAATGTCCGTGACCTTGTCGCCAAGAAGGCCAGATCCTTCATAGGCGTGTTTACGCGATTTCGTCTTTCCGGGATCGTGTTTTACCGCAAATGAACCGGTGAACCTTTCCGTCCGGCGCGAACGGTCGGCGGGGGAGCTATCCGCGAGAGACACGCGGACCCGAAGCCATGAGCAAAGGGTCGGTGTGTCCGAGTGCAACCTCTTCGAATGGGGAAGTCGATGATAAGCAGACGTAACGCGCTAAAGGTCGGTTTGACCGCGGCGGGAACGGGTATGACGACGAAGCTGGCGAATGCCGCCGGCGGCCCGGTGCCCCAAAGTGGCCTGATCTTTCCTCAGACGTTCACACCGAGCATCGTCGAGCGGCCGAGCCCGCCGGCGACGCCGTTCGTGGCGCCGCTCAACGTGATGCCCATTGCGCAGCCGGTGAACCCGGCCTCGCTGGTCCCGGGACCCGATCCTCTGCGCCATCAGCGCTATGACGAGTTTCTGCCACAGAAACACTACGTTCAGCGCATCGGCGAGTTTCGCTGGCAGTACCATCCGGAGCCTCCCTACGACCAAGGCACCTGGTCCTGGGGGTTCAACGGCATTACGCCGGGCGAGACCTACCACGCCTATTACGGCGAGCCGGTCTTCCTGCGCCGCATCAACGAATTGCCTCCGGTAGGCGCCGGCAACGCGGCGTTCCCCCTACCGTCGGTCACCATCCATCTTCACAATGCGCATACGGCGTCGGAGAGCGATGGTATCCCGCAGGATTACTTCAATCCCGGCGAATTCTGGGACCATCACTACGCCAATTTCGCCGCCGGCTTCGATCCGCGCGAGATCATGGGCACGCTGTGGTATCACGACCACCGTCTCGACTTCACAGCGCCCAATGTCTACGCGGGCCTCAGCGGTTTCTACCTGTTGTTCGATGAAAAAGATTCGAACAACGAGCGCGACCGCAACCCGGAGGCCTTCCGCCTGCCCAGCGGAAAATACGACGTGCCGCTGATCCTGCACGACGTTCAGTTCGACGAGAACGGCCAGGTTATCTGGGATTTTTTCAATCCCGCGCCGGATGCGGGCACGATGACGCCGACCGCGCTTTACACCACGAACGGAATGGTCGGCGACCGCTTCACGGTCAACCGCATAATCCAGCCTCATTTCAAGGTCGAACGCCGCAAGTACCGGTTCCGCATCCTCAATGGCGGCCCGTCGCGGCTCTACGACCTTTCGCTCCGGGCTGACAGCAGCCGTCCGCGGAAGGCGGTCAGGAAGGGCGAGAAATTCTTCGTCATTTCCACCGACGGCAATCTGCTGGAAGAGCCGCTCGTCAAGAAAAGGATCGAGGTCTGGGTGGCCCAGCGCCACGACGTCATCATCGACTTCTCGCACTTCGCGCCGGGCGACCATGTTTACCTGGTCAACCACCTCGAAATGCGTGACGACGGTGCCGGCACGACCGGCCGGGAACTCGATGAGGGCAACCTTGTCATGCGCTTCGACGTTGTCGAGTCCAAGCGCAAGGACCCGAGCCGGATTCCGGACGAGATGCGTGAGCTGCCGACCATCGACATGCGCGAGGTCCGCAAGGAACGCCTGTTCGTGTTCGACTACGACAACGGACTGTGGACGGTCAACGGCAAGCTCATGGATCCCAATCGCGTCGATGCGGCGATCGAACAGGACTCGGCCGAAATCTGGACCTTCCGCAACGCCGGCAATTCCTGGGTACATCCGATCCACACCCATTTCGAGGAGTTTCAGATTCTCGAGGTGAATGGCAAGGCGGTGAAGAAAGGCGACGTGCTCCGGGCGCGCAAGGACGTGGTGTCGCTCGGGCCCAACATGGACGTGAAGTTTTTCGGTCGCTGGCGAGACTTCCTCGGCAAGCACGTCATGCACTGCCACAACGTGGTTCACGAAGATCACGCGATGATGATCCGTTGGGACATCGTCCCGCCGGGAGAGGGCGACTGACCCCAACCGCAACGCTGATCATTCGAATATGAAAGAGGATACCATGGAAGAACGGCGCAAATTCTTGAAGTCACTCGGCGCTACCACCGTCGGAGCTACCGCGGCGGGTGTCGCGGGGAGTCTGGCGGTCGATGCCAACGGAGAGGCCGCGGCGACCACCCCCGCGGCTCCGGTCAAGATCGACCCCCGGCTGCGTGATGCGTTCCCGGACGTCGAAGTCACGGCACATACCGGTGAGAAATTCCGGTTCTACGACGATCTCATCAGGGACAAGGTCGTCATGATCAACTTCATGTCGACCCGCAACGAGCAGGGCTTTCCCGTCACCGCCAAAATGGCCGACATCGCGGCTCAGCTTGGCGACCGCCTGGGCAAGGACGTTTTCATCATTTCGATCTCGCGGGATCCGGCCTACGACACGCCCCGCCGCCTCGCGGCCTTCGCGCAGAAACACGGGGTGGGCAAGGGCTGGTACCTGGTAACCGGCACCTACGCCGCCGCCGGTGCCCTGGAGACGCGTATGTACAGGCACAAGCATGAATCCGGGGCCTTGACCTCGGCACTGTGTACCGGCCGCGATCGCAAGGTCGATATCGTGTTCTATGGCAATGGCGGTGCTGGCGTGTGGGGCACCTTCCCGGTGGATATTCGTCCCGACGACGCGGCAACGCGAATCACCTGGGTCATGCCCGGCAAGATGCCGACGGGTGCACCGCGCCGTGCGGGGCCCCGCCGCCTCAATGCCGCCGAACGCCTGTCCCATAACCGTGATGCGTAGGGAATTGAGGCCGCGGAAAGCGCCTGGGTGCGCCGGATCCGCAACCTCATCCGCGAACGCCAGAATCGGAGCCTTAATGATGCGAAACATGATTTTCCGGAGCGCGCTGGCGGCATTCGTGCCGGCGGTGATTCTCTTCGGATCCGCGACCGCGAATGCGGCTTG
>JAJFIG010000293.1 GCA_021775195.1 Rhodospirillales bacterium
GTCGCCATGACCGCGGTAGTGCCCATATCGACGACCAGGGCGCCGGGTTCCAGGGCGGCGATCAATCCGTCCTCGCCCAGGAGGACGGTCTCGACGGCGGCGGTGTCGCTGAGCATGAGAATGACCGTGGGGGCCTGACCGGCGACGGCGCGGGGCGTGTCTGCCCCAATCATGCCCTCGGCCACCAGTTCCTCGACGACGCCACGGGAGCGGTTGTGGACGACCATCCCGGCCCCCGCAGCCGACAGGTTTCGCGCCATGTGACGCCCCATCAGGCCAAGGCCGATGAAACCGATGGCCTGTCCGTCCAATGCAGCCATGACAATTCTCCTCGTGCTCACCGGCCCCGAGGCGATGCGCACCGGGCACCGCCCAGCCGGACCGGACGTCAAACGGTGGTGAAACGGGCGCGGGCGCCGCGCTCGATGGCGGCGGCGGTCAAGCGGTCGATCTCGAGGCGGTGGCGCACCATTTCAAGGAGGCGCAGTTCCTCCTGCTGTACGTCCCCGTCGGCGGCGGCGACGTCGCAGGCGAGGGCGTAGGCGGTCTCCGTCAACCGGCCGGTGAGTGCCCCCTTGATCATGTCAAAGGCCCGGTCGAGGCCGTCGGCGTCGGCCAGAAGTTCGGCGCAGGACTCGGCGGCGGCGGGCAACTGTTCGCGGTCGTAATCCCGGAATATGGGAAGATGGCCGATGATTTCCCCGATCATCCGCAGTTCCGCGTCGGTCATGTCCCTGTCGGCGGCGGACACCAGGACCATGGTGTAAATCAGGGCGGTCTGTTCGTCGATCATCGGGAGTCCCTCCTTGACCCGCCAAGTGGCGGATAGGATGAGTTTAATGCTTGCCGCCGCCGGGCAGGTCAAGCATAGATGTCGGCCATCATAAGGAAATCTTCCGGGATGCGGGAACACCGCCCGGCACAGGCGGTGACTCCGATGCCGGGCTCGCTTTAGCCATGCAGTCCATCTTCAACGTCGTCCTTCCGGTTTTCGCGATCATCCTGACGGGATTCCTGGCGGGACGGTTCCGGTTCCTTGGCGACGACAGCAGCGAGGCGCTCAACCGCTTCGTCTATTACGTGGCGCTGCCGGTCCTGCTGTTCCATTCCATGGCCAGGGTCGAGCCCGCGGTCATCTTCGACTGGCCGTTCATGGCCGCCTATGTCGGCGGACTGCTGATCACCCTGTCGCTGGCCATGGCCTGGGCGCGGTGTCTGTTCGGCGGCCGGCTGGCCGAGAACGCCCTTTTCGCCATGGCGACGGTGTTCGGCAACACCGGCTACATGGGAATCCCGCTGGCGCTGACGGCGTTCGGCGCCGAGGGTGCCCTGCCCGCCATCCTGGCCACCGTCATCAACGGCGCCCTGCTGATCGCGATCATCGTTACCATCATCGAGATCGACCTGAGCGTCGACGGCGGCATGGGCGTGGTAAGGGACGTCGGCCGGGCGCTGGCCCGCAATCCGCTGCTGCTGTCGCCGCTGGCGGGCATCGCGTGGGCGTTCACCGGCATCGCCCTGCCGGCCCCGGTGGATACGTTCTGCACCATCCTGGGTGCCGCGGCGGGACCGTGCGCGCTGTTCGCGATCGGGCTTTTCCTGGCCCGCCAGTCCCCGGGCGAGGCGGCCCGGGAAGTGGGGTCCATGACCATTTTCAAACTGCTGGTCCATCCGGCCGTTACCTGGGTGCTGGCGGTGATGGTCCTGGAGGTGAAACCCTTGTGGGCAACGGTGGCGGTGATCATGGCGGCCCTGCCGACGGGGGCCAACGTTTTCGTCCTCGCCCAAAGATATGGAATCTACGTTCAACGGTCGTCGGCGGCCATCCTGGTATCGACGGTCCTTTCCGTTATAACCCTGTCGGTGCTGTTTTCGGTCTGGCGCGGCACCGGGTTGGAATAGTATCTACAGGAATAGCATCGGTAGCGAGTTCATGATGATCATCCGCACGATCGGAAAAACACTGATGATTCTCGGCACCGGATTTCTGGTGGCGGCGGTCGCGTGGTGGTACGTGTTCTTCGAACAGATGCTGGGCGAGAACGTCAAACAGGCCAGCGAGTGCTTCTACTTCACCACCGACCAATGCTCCCTGGGGCACATGGTCGGTCTTCTCGGCGACATTCCCACCTATTCGCCGTTCGCCTTCTGGATTGCCGTCGGAACCATGGTTTGTGGCCTGCTGATCGTTCTCGCCGGCCCGCGTGGACGCTAGTCAGCGCGGCGGAAGGTGACGTCACCGACCTTGTAGGGATAGGTCGGACCGTCGGCCAGGGGCGTCTTCAGGCGGTCGATATTACCCCCGGCATCGGTCAGGAAGGTGAGCCGCAGCCCCTGGCGCAAAGGCCACGCCGTCTCCGGCACCTCCCAAACGTCGCCGCCGACAGGGCGCAAGGCAAAACCGATGCGGTGGAAACGCCCCTCGAGGCTCCCGTCCTCGTCGATGATATGGATGGGTCCGTAGGCGGGATGCTCATAAACGCCGGCGTAGGCGGCGGGATTCCGTGACGGCGGCGGCGTTGGCGCCTCGTGGCCGGTGGCCTGGCGCCGCGAAAGCCGTTGCCGATGGGCGGCCATGAACCGTTCGGCCCAGGGTAGCCGGTCGAGGCCGAGCAGACGATCGTAGAGATTGCGGGTGACGATGCCGGGGGCCCGGTTGTCGCCGGACAGGTTGGTCAGGA
>JAJFIG010000294.1 GCA_021775195.1 Rhodospirillales bacterium
GACATGCACAAGGAAGGCGCCGCCTTCCGCAGCCTGATGAACAACTTCGCCATCGCCATCTCCATGGGCCTGCAATACGGCGTTCCCCTTGACGAATATGTCGAAGCCTTCACGTTCACCCGTTTCGACCCGGCGGGCGTCGTCGAGGGCAACGAGACGATCAAGATCGCCACCTCCATCCTCGACTACATCTTCCGTGAGTTGGCGGTGTCATACCTGGGACGCAACGACCTGGCACACGTCGAGCCCGACAACGTGGGTCTCGGCGATATCGGCCGCGGCGCTGGAGACGACGTGTCTCTCGCGGTTCCGGACGCCAGCACGCTCAAGGCAATGGAACGCCTCGCCAGCCAGGGCTACGTGCGCAACCGGTTCCTGGTGATCAAGGGTGCCAAGGGAAACGGCTCGGCAACGGCGGTCGCCGGAAACGGCAGCGCCCAGGCCCTGAGCACCAATGAATCAGCTGCCGTCAACGTCGACGAGGAGGTCATGGAATCCGCCGACGCGCGGCTCGGTCAGATGCGGGAAGCCCGAATGAGAGGCTACGAAGGCGACCCGTGCTCGGAGTGCGGTAACTTCACCCTGGTGCGTAACGGCACCTGTCTGAAATGTGTCACCTGCGGTGGCACCAGCGGGTGTTCATGATGCATCGGGACACAACGGGATCCTCCCTGGGAAACTTGGGGCGTGTTCCAGGGCTCTGCCCTGGGACCGCCCCGCTTTTCTTCCCCGCGTGCTGATCCCCGCGCGAGGCAAAATGCGATGACCGCCGAGTGGCGACACGTCACCCAGCGTTTCCGTAATTTCATCGCCAACCTGCAGCCGACGACCGATCAGCGGCGTACAGTGCAGGCGGCGGCGGCGGATGTTGCCGCGTGTCTCAGCGAAAAAATCATTCCTCCGAGCCCTCATCCCGCGCCCATCGACCACATGGTTATCGGCGGTCACGCCAAGGGAACGGCGATTCAGCCGGCGCAGGCAGTGGATATGCTGTACATCCTGCCTGCCGAGACCCGGCCTTCCTGCGGGCCGCGGGAAGACCGGGAAGTTCCCCTCCCCCACCAGTTGGCGGCGGAACTTGAGCAGCGCTATACCCAAGTCGAAAGGGCCCGTGAAGGCTGGCTGGCGGTCATACACGAGGACGATGCGCGCCAGGCAAGAACCGCCGTTCGCGTGATTCCCTGTTTTCCGTTCCAGGACGGCGGTTTTCTGATCACCCGCAACGACTCGGAAATTTCCTGGCGCTATACCGATCCCACGGCCGAGAATACGGCCCTCCACGAGGCCAACAAGGCCAGCGCCAACAAGGCCACCCATCTTGTCCTCATGCTCAAGGCCTGGCGCCATGCCCGCCGTGTTTCCGTTGCCTCCCTTGCACTGGAACTTCTGGTCTGCGAATTCGTCTCGGTCTGGACCTATCACCGCCGCAGCCTTTTGTTCTATGACTGGATGATCCGGGATTTCTTCTTCTGGATGGGGCACCAGGAAAACCGCGAACTGCTGATTCCCGGTGGCGTCGAAGCGCTGCAGGTCGGCAATCAATGGATCGGGGAAGTCCAGGCAACCTACCGCCTTGCCGAAAACGCCTGCCGCCTGGAACGCGACAACCGCGACGACGAAGCGACAGGATGCTGGCAGGAAATATTCGGGACCCGGTTCAGCGGCGCTCCAGCATCCCTGACCGAGCACGCTCCATCCTGGCTCCCCGCCCCGGGCCGCGTGACGCCCGCGGGCACGGCCTAGATTCTAGATCCTCCCACAATTGTCCAAGCATGCCGGCACCGCTATGCTGCGGACGATCACCTAACGCATGAAGGAGAGCCTCCATGGCCGGAACAATCGAATCGCGGCTTGCCGAATTGGGTATCGACTTGCCGAAACCATCGACCCCCGCCGCCAACTACGTGCCCTTTGTTGTCACCGGCAATCTGGTGTTCATTTCGGGCCAGGTTACGACCTGGAATGGCGAGATTCAGTATGCGGGCCGGTTGGGCGAGGCGCTGTCCGTGGACGAAGGTTATCAGGCGGCGCGGATCTGCGGCCTCAACCTGATTGTCCAGGCGCGGGAAGCCTGTTCCGGGGACCTTGACCGCATCAAACGGGTGGTCAAATTGGGCGGGTTCGTCAACTCGGCCGCCGATTTCACCGATCAGCCCAAGGTGATCAACGGCGCATCCGACCTGATGGTGGAGGTTTTCGGCGACAACGGCCGCCATGCCCGCTTCGCCGTCGGTGCCCCCACCCTCCCCTTGGGCGTCGCCGTGGAAGTGGACGGCGTTTTCGAGATCGCCTGACACGAAATTTACGACATCAATTACTTGGAGAAGCCAGAGAATGCCCCACCAGAGAGTCGCATCGTTACTCCCCAGTGCCACCGAAATTGTTGCAGCCTTGGGCTGCGCCGACCGCCTGGTCGGCCGCTCCCACGAATGTGACTACCCGCTGGGGACCGAGGCCCTGCCCGTTTGTACGCGGCCACGGCTCGAACTGAAAGGTTCCAGCGCCGAAATCGATATCCGTGTCAAGGAGGCACTCCGTGACGCACAGGCGGTCTACGAGGTCCTGGAGGACATTCTGGAGCCCCTCGAACCCGACATCATCGTCACCCAGAGCCAATGTGACATTTGTGCTGTCAATCTTGCCGACGTCGAGGCCGCGGTGTGCGACTGGGCAAATCGCGATATCAAGATCGTATCCTTGGAGCCCAACGCCCTCGAGGATGTCTATACCGACATCACTAACGTCGCCGAAGCCCTCGGCGTGGCAGACTCCGGCGACACTCTAATCAACCGCATGCGGACCCGCGCCACCGAGATCGAAGCCCGGGCAAAGGCACTCCAATCACGCCCTCGGGTCGCCTGTATCGAATGGACGGACCCGCCCATGGCGGCCGGCAACTGGCTGCCGGAACTGGTCGCCATGGCCGGCGGCGAGGATCTGTTCGGCGTTGCCGGCAAGCACGCCCCGTGGCTGGAATGGGAAGCCCTGATCAAGGCCGACCCCGATGTCATTGTCTTCATGCCCTGCGGGTTTGATCTCCGGCGCACCCGCCACGAGGCCGAGCAAATGGCTCAGCGCCCTGGCTGGTCCGGGCTGTCGGCGGTGAAGTCGGGCCGCGTCTACCTCACCAACGGCGGCGCCTATTTCAACCGCCCCGGTCCCAGGCTCAGCGAATCCCTCGAAATCCTCGCCGAGATATTGCATCCAGGGGAGTTCGAGTTTGGGCATGCGGCCAGCCAAGCGGGCGACGGGTGGGAGCAGTTTACCGCTTCATAGCGACGTAACCGCGGCCCCTACCGCCCCGTATGCCGCGCAAAAAATTCCACAATCGCACGGCGGGCCTTAGGCACCCTGGCCACCAGGTGGTCGCGGCCGGGAAGTTCCAAAACCTCGACCTTGGGGCTTTTGGCGCGGTCACGGCAATTCCTTGTCCTGGGGTTCTTGAACCAGGGATCGCGGGTGGAGAAGACGGCCAGCATGGGCTCCGACGCCGGCGCACCGATACCCCGGGTACAACGGGTGCCGCTGACGATCCGGGCCTTGAATTCCCGTCCCTTGTATTCGGACGCCGCAGTAGCCCCCTGGCTGTGCCCGAACAGAAACAAATTGTCCTGGTCGACCCAGGGGAGTTCCTTCATGCGTACGAGCGCGTACCGGATCTCGGCCACCCGCATGTCGCGGACCCGCCTGTTGACGGCACGCGGGACGATGGAGACGTGGCGCTTGCCGTCGCAGGTCCGAATGCGCCCCGGACGGGCGAAGCTGTCAGGGGCGACGACCATGTACCCAGCCGTCGCCAGCATCATGGCATTGACGCTGCCCGAGTTGCCGAAACCGGAGCAGCCGTGCAGGTAGAGAACAGTCGGGATTTTCCTCCCAGCGGGGATGGCGGCCAGCGCCGTAGCGATGCTGCCGAGGTTCCGCCCGCCGCCGATGGGGCCCGTCCCCGTCGGATTGAACGTCGCCGGCAAATAGAACCGTGCCTTGGCCCAGGTCGCGGCAAGCGCCACCGCCTCGTCCACCGTCTGTGCCCGGCAGACGCTGACCGAAATCGGGAAAACCAGCATGGCCACGGTGGTGATCATGCCGAAACGGCTGCGGATGAATGCGGCCAATTTCATGACTCCCTTATTTTCCAGATTGTTTTCAGATGGCATATCATAGCGGCCGGCCCCATGTTCATGAAAACCGGGAATAATGCCGATGCCCGATGGAGGCGAAGCCGTAACCGTCAAGGTGCTGGCCGGTCTGGACGATATGTCCGCCGGGCAATGGGACACCTGCGCCGGGACAGGCGACCCGTTCGTCCGCCACAGCTTCCTGAGCGCGCTCGAGGACAGCCGCTCGGCCTGCGGCGAATCAGGTTGGCAGCCCCAACATCTGGTGATCGAGGATGACGCCGGCACCGCCATGGCCTGCGCTCCCCTGTATCTGAAGAACCATTCCTACGGGGAGTACGTCTTCGACTGGGCCTGGGCCGACGCCTACGGGCGCGCCGGCGGCGACTACTACCCCAAACTCCAGGCGGCGGTTCCCTTCACGCCGGTGACCGGGCGCCGGCTTCTGGTCCGCCCGGACACGGCGGCGGCAACGGGGGAACTGGAAGACCTGCTTGTGGCCGGCATGGTGCACCTGGCCGAACGCCTGG
>JAJFIG010000295.1 GCA_021775195.1 Rhodospirillales bacterium
CCGATGCGCTGCATCGCGCTTCGCGCCGCGCCTGCTCGGAAAACCGATTTGCCTCCATCAAATTGACTCCATTTGGTCGGACAGTGCTCTAGGTGACGACCACGAGTTCGCCGCCGACAAGCCGTTTGCGGATCATGCCGCTGAGGCGGTCGGTGATGATGACCATGACGAGCATGAGGAGGATGACCGAAAGGGCTTTGTGGAAATTGAAGTATTTCATCGCCAAAAGCAGTTCGATGCCGATTCCGCCGGCCCCGACAATGCCGAGAACCATGGCCTGGCGCAGATTGTGTTCGAAGTAGTAGAGGATGTAGCTCATGAACAGGGTGCCGAGTTCCGGCATGATGCCGTGGAAAAATACCTGGGTGCGGGTGGCCCCGGCGGCTTCCACGGACTCCAGGATACCCTCGTCGATGGCCTCGATCGCTTCGGAGAAGTATTTGCCCAGAGCACCCGTGTTGTGCACGGCCAGGGCGAGAACACCGGTGAACGGCCCAAGGCCGACCATGGACACGAACAGCAACGCCCAGACGACCTCGGAAATTCCGCGGAAGCCGTCGCACAGCGTCCGCGTCCCCTGATAGACCCAAAAGTTGGGGGTGATGTTGCGGGCCGCGAACATCGCCGCCACAAACCCGAAAACGACCGCCAGAACGGTTCCCAGGACCGCCATCTGGAAGGTCTCCATGGCGGCCAGAAGGATATACTGGAACTCCGATTCCTGATTGTAGAAATACGGCTGATCCCACGCGAAAACATGAGGCGGAAACATGCTGGCCAGGAACCTGGCCATGTCCGGCAGCCCCATGGCGAGAGTGACGGGGTCGGTTCCGGTCTGCCAAAAGGCGACGATATAGATGGCGAGGACGGCGGCGCCGATCAATTCGCGCATCCCGGGCATCCATCGGCCGGCGGGTTTGGTTGATGGCAGGGTCGGGATAGCCATCGGTCAGGCCCCGTAAACTTCCTGCAGTTTGTCGTGGTCGAATTCGCCTGGCTCGATGGGCGTCACCTTGTGGTCGCGGACGCCGACAAGCTGCGTGGCGAACTCCTCGGCGAGGGTGACGTCGTGCAGGCTGGTGATACTGGTGATCCCGTCCTCCCGGCAAATGTCCCGCAAGAGGGCGAGGATTTCCCGTTCGAGAAGGGGATCGAGATTGGAAACCGGTTCGTCGGCGAGGAGAAGTTTCGGACGCTGGGCCATGGCGCGGGCGATGGCGACCCGTTGACGCTGGCCGCCACTGAGGTTCATGGCAAGCTGATGGGCGAAGTCGGCGAGGCTGACCCTGTCCAGGGCATGCATGGCCTCGGCGATATCCTCCTTGTGATAAAGGCCAAGAACGCTTCGGTAGGTGCTGAGATAACCCAAGCGCCCGATCAGCACGTTGTCCAGGACCGATATGCGGTCGATCAGGTTGAAGTTCTGAAAGACCATGCCGATGTGACGGCGTACCTTGCGGACCTCGTGGAGCGACGACGCGACCACTTCCGTACCGAAGACGTGGATGGTGCCCGACGACGCCTTGACGAGGCGGTTGATACAGCGCAAGAGCGTCGACTTGCCGCCGCCGCTGGGGCCGAGCAAAACCAGGTTTTCGCCAGCCCTGACTTGCAGGTTGACGTCTTTGAATACGGTGAGGTTGCCGCGTTTATAGGTATGGGACAGGTTGCGGATGGAAATGACGGTTTCCGTCTCGGATCCTGCCTGTTGAGCGCGGGCGATATTTTGATCTCTCATGGGACAACATTTCGCGGCGGTGAGAAGGAAACTTGGCCACCCGTTATGGGCAACGAGTGGCCAAGTGTGATCTGACCAAGGTCATGGCTCGCGGCCAATGGAAGTGACGCGAACCCCTATCTCATCTTGTCCTTCATCTTGGCCTTGATCTCGCGAATGATGTCGTATTGCTCGTCAAATGCCGGCTCATACGCGGCCATCTTGCCCTCGTAGGAGACGACGCCCTCGGGAATGCCCATGAAGGCCTTGAGCAGTTTGTATTTGATCTCCCACGGCACGTCCTTGCGCACGGTGAGCGGAGAGCCCGGAATATCCGGGGATGTCCAGACGATCTTGATTTTGCTCTTGTCGACGACGCCATCGTTGATCGCTTTCTGAAGCGACGGCAGGTTGGTCCCCGCACCGTCAACCTTGCCCGAGTTCACGGCCATCAGCGAGGCGACGTGGCCACCGGCGAAAATGACCTGCTTGAAATCCTTCTGCGGGTCGATCCCCAACTGGGAAAAGCGGTACGACGGAACCAGGAAACCGGACGTCGATGCCGGGTCGGAGAAGGAAAGGGTGTGTTTCTTGCCGAAATCCTTGGCATCGTTGATGCCGCTGTCGGTGCGGGCAATGATCACGCTGTTGTAGGCACTCTTGCCTGTTTTCTTGCGCACGCCGACGACAAGCGGCTCGACGTTGCCGTTGGTGGCCTCGTCGGCCAGGATATAGGAAAACGGACCGAGGTAGGCAACGTGGACGTGGTTGTTGCGCAGGGCCTCGATGACCGCCGTATAGTCGATGCCGACCTGAACCTTCACCTTCATCCCGAGAATTTTCTCGAGATGCTGGGTCATGGTGGCATGCTTCTTGAGTTCCTTGTCGGGCGCTTCGTTGGGCAACAGCGCGATGCGCAGTTCTTTCATTTCCGCTGCCGACGCCGGCGCGGAGACGACGGGCGACAGCGCCAAGGCGAGAGCCCCGAAAACCGATAGGATCGTCAATTTTCTGAATGGACGTGTCATATTCTTAATTCTCCCTGTTAATGCGAAAGGGTGCTCTTGTTCTTGTTTTTCGGATCGAGCGGGCCTCCCCGCCGGCTTTCAAACCGCCAAGCAGGGATTTACCTAGCGTCAGGGTATCCAGCGGTTTCTTACAGAGTCCTTACAAGCCTGGATTTTTCATCAAGGCGTCGGTGGGACACCGGTGCCGAAACCGCCCGGGCCGCGTTCCGACGGTGTGTCCGAGAACCCGTCAAGGATGGGCATTTGCGGAAGGGTGGCTGGCGTTACCGCGGAACTGGTTTTCGAGGTGAACGGACATCACCGTGCCGCCGTCCGGGGCATCGTCGATTTCGACGCGGCCGCTGTGGGCCTCGAGGGTTCGCGCGACAATGGCCAGTCCCAGCCCAGACCCGTTGCCGCAGCGTTGATCGGCGCGCCAGAAGCGTTGGAATACCAACTCCCGGTGCTGTGGCGCGATTCCGGGGCCATAGTCCTTGACCTTTACGGCGCCGTGTTCCAGGACCTCGACTACAACCGGGGTACCGCGGGGCGTGTATTCGAGGGCATTTTCCGCAAGGTTGCGAACCGCATGGATAAGGGCATCGGCATTTCCCCTTACCCAAACCGGCCCTTCAAATCCTTCCACCTCCATGGATTTTCCCTGCTCGAGGGCGAACGGAGCCAACATCGTGACGACCTCGAGGCTGATCTCGCGAAGGTCCGCCGATTCGTCGTCGGCGATGGTCAGATTGTCGAACTGGGCAATGTTCAGAAGCTGGCTGACGAGGCGGCCGACACGCCGCACATCATTGGCGAGGGCCTCCGTTTGCTCATTCCTCTCCATCGTTGATAGACGTGTCTTGAGGATGGCCAGCGGCGTCCGCAATTGGTGTGCGGCATCGGTCGTGAACGCCCGCTGGACCTCGAATCCCCGTTCAAGCCGGTCGAGACCGGAGTTCACCGCACCGATGAGTGGCAGCACCTCCCTCGGCATGCCGGCATCAGGCAAACGTGTTTCCATATGCTCCGGACCGATTTTTTCGGCGTATCGCGACGCTTCAAGAAGGGGCCGCAGACCGTTGCGGATGGTCACGTAAACGACACCAATGAGAACGGCGGCGAACGGAACCACCCACCAAACCCATTTCAGTGCCGCCTCTTCCAACATGCTGTCGACGACGAAACTCGTGGTCGCCGGCCCGTGAGCGACCTGCACCCAGACCGGCTCGGCAAAGTCATCGACCCGCAGGGAAGCACCGAAATACCGGCGCCGGTCTTTCCGCCGAAGAAAACTGAAATAGTGGACTTCCTGCAGGCTTGCCGCATCGACCGGTGCCAACGGCAACTCCCTGCCGAAGGAGGAAAACAAGAGTGATCCTCGGGCATTGACGACGGCAAAGATGAACTGCTCCACCGACCCGAAGTAGGTGAACTGAACAGCCGAATTCAGATAAAAGTCCTTGTGCGATGGCGGCAGGTCGAGGCGAAGATCACCGTTGTTTTCGGCCGAGATGTAGCGCGCGACGTCCTCCGCCTGGGTCCGCAGCGAGCGGTCCCTCAGGTCATCGACCCGGGCCTGAAAACCGAAGATCACGAAACCGGCGGCCAAGGCCGCCGCACAGGCGACGATCCCGCCGACGCGCCAAATCAGGCGGTTGAGTACGGACGGCGACCCATTCATTCCGCCGCTTCCGAGAGAAGATAGCCAACGCCGCGCAAGGTGTTGATCTCCACCGTCGCCGCCAATTCCGCCAGGCGCTTTCGCAATCGGTGAACCGAGACCTCGACGGAATTGATGGAACCATTTTCCGCATATCCATAGAGGCTTTCGGCCAGGCGTTCCTTGGCAACCACGCCATCGAGGCGGCGAATAAGGTGTTCGAGGACGCTCATTTCCCGCCGCGACAAGTCCGCGATCTTTCCATCGATACGAATTTCCCGGGATATGGTATCGAGAACAACATTTCCCGCCGTCAGGGTCATGCCCAGGGCACCGCCCGGGCGGCGAAGCAGGGCCTTGATACGGGCGACGAGTTCCTCGATCTCGAAGGGCTTGAGGACGTAATCGTCGGCGCCGGCGTTGAGGCCGTCGACGCGGTCGGCGAGACCGTCCCGGGAAGTGAGGATAAGAACAGGGGTGGCGTTACCGCCCTGGCGCATCTCCCGAAGCACGGTCATGCCGTCGTAATCGGGCAGGCCCAGATCAAGGATGACGGTCTCGAACTCACCGTTCCGCAGGGCGCAACAGGCTTCGTCCGCGAGCTCGCATGTGTCGACGGTGAACCCCGTAGACCTTAGCGCCTTCGGAATAAGCTCCGATAAATGCGGGTCGTCCTCAACGAGGAGCAATCGCATGACACCCCCCCGGCGGTGGTCATGTGATGGATAAAATCGACCGGTTGTTACGGCTTCTTATTAGATGAATTATAATATATCGCAGCAAAATAGTCCAGGTCATTGCCCGTATTCTTAAAATCAATAACATTAATTGATTTTGGCAATGCATGTAGATACTAACAGTAGAAAATATCCCGCAATATAGGTGGATATTTTACAAACTACAATTTTTTCATATCTGTTTATTTATTATAATACATTCATATATTACTTTATATGATCTCTTGATTCCAAATTTTCCTTATACATTTTTTGTTCACTTCCAACTGATCGCCGGCCTGCGTGGGCTCCGGCGACCGGTCCGGATCACCGGCCGAAGAGGAAATTCGGGGTTTCGCTCACCCATCGATATTGCGACGCTTTCAATCCTGGCCGGTTCGGCTACTGTATATAGGCCTCTCCATGTGCGGCTAGGGTTCCGTTGCTTTCGCAAGTCTGGACCGAGCGCCGTTATGAGCCGACCACGGCAGACACCTTAAAGACGAAAAAGCTAGGGGGGATGGATGGGCGCGCTTCGGCGTGTCTGTTGCCCATTCGTTTTCGGGGTGTGTCTTAATGACCGTGTTCGGCCTCGCTCTCGTCCTCGCCGCCGCCTTCTGTCACGCGGCATGGAATTATTTCGTCAAACGCATCAACGGGGGGCCGGAACTCGTCTGGCTTTTTTCCGCCCTTGCCGTCGTCATCTATCTGCCGGTTGCGCTCTACGTTCTCGTCATCGAAAAGCCGGTGTTCGGGATTCGGGAGATGGTTTTCGTCCTTGGCAGCTCCGCCTTGCATCTGGGCTATTTTCTCCTGCTCCAGCAGGGCTATCGCAAAGGTGACCTCTCACTCGTATATCCGACGGCTCGCGCGACCGGCCCCTTTCTATCGACCGGTTTCGCCGTCGTTTTTCTCGGCGAACAGATGACGCCACAAATCGCGGCGGGAGGCGTGGCCGTGATTGTCGGCGTATTGTTTCTGACAGGTGGTTTCAAACCTGCGGCACGGCATGTTTCGGCTTCGCTTCTGTTCGGTCTCGCCGCCGGTCTGTTGATCGGCAGCTACACCGTATGGGACGCCTATGCGGTTTCGACCCTGTTGGTTCCGCCGCTTCTTCTCGAATACGTTTCAATTATCGCCCGCACGATCTTGCTCGCGCCGATCGCCGTGAAACGCAAAGACCTAGTGGCACGTTACTGGCGTGACCATAGGCTCGGTGTCGTCGTAATCACGATCTTCAATCCACTTGCCTATATCCTTGTCCTTTACGCTCTCACATTTACGCCGGTCGTCTATGTTGCACCGACCCGCGAGGTGAGCGTTCTCATAACCGTGCTGATGGGAAGCATTCTGTTGAGTGAAGGCAACCTGAAACATCGGCTGCGCTGGGCGACCTTGATCCTGTTTGGTGTTGCGCTCCTCGCGACGGCCTAGAGCATTTTCCGGTCAAATGGTTCCATTTGGCCGGAAAGTGCTCTAGCTGCCGCAAAAGCGATGGTTTATGAATACAGGCCCGAAAACGGCGGACAGGAGACCCCGTCCTTGAGCGCGATTCCCGCCGACCGCGTGGTGCGCCGAAACGCCCCGGCAGCGCCGGCTCCGCTGGTGTTCGACAGCCCCCACAGCGGCACAATCATGCCGCCGGACTTCGGCGCGGCGGCGCCGGCGGCGGC
>JAJFIG010000296.1 GCA_021775195.1 Rhodospirillales bacterium
CTTCGAGGACGCGGTGCTCGATGGCCTCAGGAGCCTGGAACCCCTGACTTAATGATAGGACCCAATGCAATGCGGATATGGCTTCTTCTGGCAAGCGTGAACGGCTTGATCGCGGTGTTGGCGGGAGCCTATGGCTGGCACAGCCTGGCCGCCGACGATGGCGGCCGCCAGATATTCAATCTGGGCGTCAGCTATCACATGTGGCATGCATTGGCCCTGCTCGCGGTGGCCTGGCTTGCCAGCCGCAACGAGGGTGCGCCACCCTTGCCGGTGAAGCTGGCAGGGATTGCGTTCACCGCCGGCATGGTGCTTTTTTCGGGCTCGCTCTATGCCCTCGGCATGACCGGCTCGGCCCCCATCCCCTACGCGGCACCAGTGGGCGGGGTCTCGTTCATGGCCGGTTGGGTGGCCTTGATTTGGGCAGCGATCAGGGGGCGGTGACCATGGTGGATACGAGAAATACGGGCTAGGTCCTTTCCAACTCCCACACGGTGGGTGCACGGTTCAGGCGTTCGATCAGCAGTTCCCGCTGCAGTTCCAGTTCCTTGGGCAGATGGATACCGAAGCGCAGGAACAGCTCCTCCTGGTCCTTGGCTTCGGCCAGCCCTTCCTCGCGGTTGACCGCCATCAACTGGAAAAAGGTATCGGGATCGAAGTCCAGCCCTTCCCAGTTGATATCCTGCAGGTGGGGCATGTAGCCGAAGGGGCTTTCCGCTTGTCCGCCGCGGTTATGGACCCGATCGACGATCCATTTGAGCACTCGCATGTTCTCGCCGAATCCCGGCCAGATGAAGCGGCCGTTAGCGTCCTTGCGGAACCAGTTGACCCGGAAGATCAGGGGTGCGTGGGTAATGTGGCTTTCGATATCCAGCCAGTGGCGCCAGTAATCGGCCATGTTGTAGCCGCAGAACGGCAGCATCGCCATCGGGTCGCGTCGGATTGCCGCCTGGCCCTCGGCCGCCGCCGTCGCCTCCGAGCCCATGGTCGACGCCAGGTAGACGCCGTGCGACCAGTCGAAGGATTGGAACACCAGGGGGAAGGTCCTGCTCAGACGGCCGCCGAAGATGAAGGCGCTGATCGGCACGCCCTCGGGGTCCTCCCACGCCGGATCGAGGCTCGGGCATTCGGTTGCCGGCGCCGTGAACCGGGAATTGGGCTGTGCCGCCAGCCTGCCGCAGTCCGGCGTCCAGTCCTCGCCCCGCCAGTCGACGGCATGGGCCGGGGGATCGCCGTCCATGCCTTCCCACCAGACGTCACCGTCGTCGGTCATCGCCACGTTGGTGAAGATACAGTTCTTTCTTAGCATTTTCATGGCATTGGGGTTCGAGACCAAGGACGTCCCCGGGGCAACGCCGAAGTAGCCCGCTTCCGGATTGATGGCCCGCAACCGCCCGTCCTTACCCGGCTTGATCCAGGCGATGTCGTCGCCAACGGTAGTGACCTTCCAGCCATCGAAACTGTCGGGAGGGATCATCATGGCGAAATTGGTCTTGCCGCAGGCGCTGGGGAAAGCGGCACCAACGTAGGTCTTCTCGCCGTCCGGCGCCTCGACGCCGAGGATCAGCATGTGCTCGGCCAGCCAACCCTCTTCGCGGGCCATGGTCGAGGCAATGCGCAGCGCGAAGCATTTCTTGCCCAGCAGCGCGTTGCCGCCGTAGCCGCTGCCGAAGGACCAGATGGCGTGCTCCTCGGGGAAATGGACGATATAGATTTCATCGGGATTGCACGGCCAGGAGACGTCTTCCTGTCCGGGTTCCAACGGCGCCCCGACCGAGTGCAGGCAAGGGACGAAATCACCGTCCCCGAGAACGTCCAGCACCTTCTGCCCCATCCGGGTCATGATCCGCATGTTGACCGCGGCATAGGCCGAATCGGTGATCTGCACGCCAATGTGGGCGATGGGCGAGCCCAGAGGACCCATGCTGAAGGGGCAGACGTACATGGTGCGCCCGCGCATGGATCCGGTGAACAGGCGCGTCAGGGTCCGCTTCATCTCGCTGGGGTTGGTCCAGTTGTTGGTCGGCCCCGCGTCCTCGACGTTCTGCGAACAGATGAAGGTTCGGTCCTCGACCCGGGCGACGTCGGCGGGATCGGAACGGGCGAGATAACTCCCCGGCCGTTTGTCCAGCTTGAAGAATGTCCCACCGTCCACCAGTTCCTGGCACAGACGGTCATATTCCTCCTGCGAGCCGTCGCACCAATGGATGCGGTCGGGCTTGCACATGGTGGCCACTTCGTCGACCCAATCGAGCAGTCGCTGGTTGCTGGTTCGGCCTTCGCCGGACGTGGTCATGACGGTCCCCTCTGAAGAAAGTTGACGATTTGCCGGCCAGCCTGATTAGTCGGGCTGTCAGCAAGCGATCCCCCCCCTTAGTTCGGGCGCTTTATTTGCCCTAAACATGGTCCGCATGCAAGCAATTCAGCCCTTGGCCCGGGCCTCGGTAGCAAGGCGCACCAACTCGGCGCGGCAGGCGTCGGCATCGCTCACGGGTTCGGCAAATTCGAGCCTTGCGAAGGTGCCGCGCCGTTTCAGGTCCGCCCCCTCGGGATCGATGCCTGCCAGAGCCCATCCGCTGCCCCGCCGGTCGAGTAGTTTGTTGGCGTAGAGGTCGACGGCTTCGGCATGGTCCCGGTTCATGTGTTCCAGGATCGCCGGTTCGGCGGCAGCGACCGCCGCCGCCGAACCCGGGTCCAGAAGCAGATCGGCGCCCTCGATCCAGGTCGCGGCGCCGAAGCCGCCAACGTAGCGAGCCCGCTCCACGGCCATCCGGTAAATGTGGAAATCGCCGAAATCCGCGTACAGCTGCGCCCCCGGGTGACGGGCGAGGAAGCGTCCTCCGTGACGGTCATCCGCCGATTTTCCGATACGTCCCAGAACCGTGACCCGTGCCCCTGTTTGCGGATTGCTGCGTCCCGACGCCGCTTCGAACAAAAGCGACGCCCGCGCATCGGTCTCCAGGTTTCGGGTATGGTCGGCAAGGGTCGACAGAAGCAGGATTGGGCTTCCGCCGCAATCGCACGCCGTGGTTACCAGCGTCGCATAGGCCCATCCCCCGGCCTCGGTCAGAGCCGTTGCCAGGGCCGCCGACCGGGCTCCACGCATCAGCCGGCGGGCAGCGGCGGCGGGGTCGTCGGGAAGGCTGGACGGTGCCGGGCTCACTTGACTCTTCTCTTCGCCCTATTTTCCCGTCTTGTCTTCCGTACCGCCGACCAAGTCCTCCATCCGGCGTTTCGGATTTGGCGCCGGTTCCCCGTGGCGGCGCAGCACCATATCGCGGATCGTGACGATGCCCACCGGCGTACGGCCCTCGTTGACGACCAGCCCCCGGGTCAGCCGGTAGCGCATGAGCAGGCGCACGGCGTATTTGATATCCATGTTCAGGGGCAGGGAAACCACCGGCTTGGTCATGATTTCGTAAACGTTGACCCGGTCCGGCGCCCGCCCCTCGGCGATCACAAGGGCGGCAATGTCGGCGATCCCCAACAGGCCGAATTCGTCGTCCCTGTCCCGGCGCTCGACGACAAGCGAGCTAACGCCGACGTCGCGCATCATGTCGATGGCTTCCTGGACCGTCGCCATGCCCCCGATGGTACGGACCGACGGGGTCATGACATTGCTGACCCGGACGATCGGTTGGTCGATCATATCTCCTCCTCGATTTCGTGCAGGATGGTGGCGGCCTGTGTCTTCATTCCAACGGCGTCCTCGATGCTAACCTGGAAGGCAATGCCGGCGCCCGGTTTTTCGTCGAATTGGCCAGCCTCGGCAATAGTCTCCAGGATGTCCCGGGCTCGCGGGCCGGCGACCAGGAACAGCAGCACGTCCCTATGGGCGCTCAGGTCAAGGCCGAGAAAAGTCTTCTCCGGTTTCAGTCCCTCGCCGCGGACGCTGGTGATGACGGTGGCACCCGTCGCCCCGGCCTCACGGGCGGCATTCATCACCGCCTCCGTTGTATCGTCGCTGACCAGGGCCATGATGAGTTTAAGATCCATGGCTGTTATCTCCTTCCTTTTGACGTCTTGCCTGCAGCCATTCGGTCAGCTGGGCGTAGCCCAGGACCGACATAATGGGAAACAGGCTGGCAAATGCAATCAATCCGAACCCGTCGATCAACGGGCTGCGTCCCGGTATGGCCGAAGCCAGGCCGAGGCCCAGGGCGGCGACCACGGGCACGGTCACGGTCGAGGTGGTGACGCCCCCTGTATCGTACGCAAGGGGGACAATCACCTTGGAGGCGTGCAGGGTCTGGAACATCACCACCAGGTATCCGAGGACGATGTATAGCGGCAGCGGCGTGCCGCTGATGATCCGGTAGGAACCCAGTGCCACGCCCACGGACACCCCGGCGGCAACCGCCAGGCGCAGGCCGAAACTCTTGATGCTGCCGCCCGAAATCTGCTCGGCCTTGAGGGAAACTGCGATCAGGGCGGGTTCGGCCATGGTCGTCGTGAAGCCGATGGCCGCGGCGAACATGTAGACCCAGAAATAGTCCAGCCACCCGCTGACCACCCTGCCGCCGTCGCCGCCCCCGGGGTCCCGGCCGATAAACTCCGGCGCGGTGAGCTGCCCCGCCATGGTCTCGCCGATGGGAAACAGCGCTTCCTCCAGCCCCACCAGGAAAAGTGTCAGGCCGATCAACACGTAAACGAATCCACCGACAATCCGACGCAGGTTCGGCGGCCGCCGCCTGAGGACCAGGAACTGGAACCCGAACAGGATGGCGACGATGGGCAGCACGTCGAGCACGGTTCCCTGGGCCGTGACCAGCAAGTGCTCCAGCAGTCCCACGCCCATCCCCTCAGATCACCATGCCGAAGATCAAAACGAAGATCATCGGCGTCAGGCTGGCGAACGCGATCAACCCGAATCCGTCGACCAGGGTGTTGCGCCCGCGGATGGTGCCGGCGAGCCCAACCCCAAGCGCCGCGACCAGGGGCACGGTCACCGTCGATGTAGTGACACCTCCCGAATCGTAGGCGATGCCGATGATCGACGCCGGCGCAAAGGCGGTCAGCAGCATGACCAGGATGTAGCCGCCGATGATCAGGTAGTGTAGCGGCCACCCCACGAGAATACGGAAAACCCCGACAACCAGGGCACAGCCGACGGCTCCTGCCACGGTCAGGCGTAACGCGAAGGCATAATCGTCCTGTGCCGCCCCATCCGCGGCAATGACGCCGGCTTCGGCGGCGACCTTGGCCGCTTCGCCGGCGACCGCGATCAGGGCCGGCTCCGCTACCGTGGTCCCGAATCCCAAGCAAAAGGCGAAAAGGAATAGTGCTACCAGGGACCCCTTGTGGGCGAAGGCCTCGCCCATGGACTCGCCCAGTGGAAAGGGGCCCGTCTCGAGCCCTTGAACGAATAGTGCCAGCCCCAGGACCACGCAAACCAGTCCGATGATGACCCGGTCGAGGTTTGGGAATGGCTGCTGCAGGACCACAACCTGGAAAAAGACGATGACCAGAACGATGGGCGCCAGATCACGGACCGCCTCTCCGAGAAGACGGAAAAGACCGCGCAAAACCGAAACCATGTTCGTCAAATGCCGATCCTTGGGTCCCCGCGTGGAACACCGTCCAGTGACGCTGCGCCGCTCCCGCATGCGAACTAGGTGTACCCGCTCCCGCTGCCGAGCACCACCCACAACCGCACATGTTCTGGCCCTGCGCCTCCTCTCCCGCCGTCCGGTTCCCGTGGGAGTGCCTGATCGGCTATAATTTTGCCACAAAAGGTGCCTCAATTGGTCACGGCCCCGCGGAAACCGGCCCCCAACATGGGCTGGCGCCCTATCGGGCCAGGCCACGACCGTCACCGCCAACCGACCGGAAAGACCGATTCCATGCCCCAGACCATCGCCCTCGTCGATGACGACCGCAATATCCTGACCTCCGTATCCATGGCGCTCGAAGCCGAGGGATTCGACGTCCAGACCTACACCGGCGGCGTCGAAGCCCTCGACGCCCTCGGCCGCCAGCCCGTGGACCTGGCCATTCTCGACATCAAGATGCCGCGCATGGACGGCATGGAACTGCTCGAGAAGCTGCGCCAGAAAAGCAACATGCCGGTCATCTTCCTGACTTCCAAGGACGATGAGATCGATGAACTTCTTGGACTCAGGGTCGGAGCGGACGATTACATCAAAAAGCCCTTTTCCCAGCGTCTCCTGATCGAACGCATCCGCGCCGTGCTGCGCCGCCGCGACCTTGCAACCGCCGCCGTCAATGGCGAAGATACCCTGCAACGCGGCGAATTGGTCCTCGACCCGGTACGCCATCTGTGTACCTGGCACGGACGCGAGGTCAACCTGACGGTGACCGAGTTTCTGTTGGTGCAGGCCCTCGCCCGACGACCCGGTCACGTCAAGAGCCGTGACCAACTTATCGATGCCGCCTATGGCGAGCACATTTACGTCGACGACCGGACCATCGACAGTCATGTCAAACGCCTGCGCAGGAAGTTCAAGAAAGTCGATCCCGACTTCGCCAACATCGAAACCCTATACGGGGTCGGTTACCGCTACAGGGACGACTGATCCCTACCGCCGAACCCAGCGCAAGAGCTCTATCCGGCCAAATGGAATCAATTTGATGGAGGCAAATCGGTTTTCCGGGCAGGCGCGGCGCGAAGCGCGATGCGACGCGCGCCTAACCGCGGTGCAAAATCATCCCGGTCAAATGGTTCCATTTGGCCGGATAGTGCTCTAGGGTGATGAAGAAGGAAAGACGTTACCGGCGGGGACGGCGGCGGTCGCCGATCACCCGTCGCATCCTCGCCATCAACCTGTTGGCCCTGGCCATCCTGGTTGCCGGGCTCCTCTACCTCGGCCAATACCGGCGCAGCCTGATCGACGCCGAGCTGGCATCCCTGCGCACCCATGCGGAGATGTTCGCCGCTGCCTTGGGTGAGGGCGCCGTCGCCACCCACAGCGCCACCGAACAGCGTCTGGTCCACGACATTGCCCACCAGATGGTTCGCCGCCTTGTTGCCACCACCGGAACCCGCGCCCG
>JAJFIG010000297.1 GCA_021775195.1 Rhodospirillales bacterium
GCCGAGGCCCACGCCAAGGACGACACCTGCGCCCGCTTCCAGCTGCCCGCCGACCGCGAGGCCGACGTCTCCGTGATCGCCGACAAGGGAACGGTGATCGGGGGATCGGAAGCGGCCCACGACCTTTCGGGACTCGCGGGGAACCGGCTGCGCTCCCATGGCGGCGTCGCCGAACGCCGGGTGCCGTTCATCCTCTCGGCGCCCCTGAACGAGGCCTACGCGGCCCGCGCCCGGACGGGAACCATCAACAGCTACGAGATTTTCGACTACGCCATCAACGGCACGGCTTGACGTTTGATGCCAGGGGCGATTGTTGACGCCATCGGATAGGTATGTTTTTATTCAACCGTTCGGTTGAATAAAATGACATTATCAAATAATTCCGGGACTGGCAATCGCCTCGATGCCGCCTTTACGGCGCTTGCCGATCCGACGCGCCGCGCAATCCTATCCCGCTTGGCCGAGGGCGAGGCGCGGTTGAGTGAGATCGCCCGGCCCTTCGCCATGTCGTTCAACGCCGTCTCCAAGCACCTGAAGGTCCTGGAACGGGCGGGCCTGGCGCGGCGGCGGGTAGTGGGCCGCGAGCATTTGTTTTCCTTCAACGGCGCCGGGCTGGCGGCGGCGGCGGAATGGATCAATGCCCACCACAATATGTGGGAGGAGCGCCTGGGCACCCTTGACGGGTACCTGCGCCGCTACGAAGGCGGGGACTAAGACTAAGAGGTGCCGAGGCCGAGTTCCGCCAAAACCTCGTCGGTGTGTTCGCCCAGGGCCGGCGGCGGGCGCGAAACCCCGAGGCGTTCGCCGTCCAGGATCACCGGCGAAATGAAGGTCCGGGTGGCAACACCGGAAGGCAGGGTGATGTCCTCGACCCAGCCCATATGCTCGACCTGAGGATCGTCGAGGGCCTGGGAATAGGTGTTGATAGGGGTGCAGGGAACGCCGGCACCATTGAAGGCCGCGAGCCAATGGTCCACGGTTTCGGTGCCAAAGACCTCCTCGAGCAGACCCTTAAGCGCAACCTGGCTGGCGGCGCGGTCAGCGGTCGTCATGAAACGGGGATCGTCGGCAAGCTCAGCGCGCCCAACCACCTGACACACGGAATGCCACAGGCGGTCGTTGCCGGCGGCCATGGCGAAATAGCCGTTGCTGGCGTGGAAAGCCTGGTAGGGGGCATTGCGGGGATGGGCCGATCCCAGTTTGACCGGGTCCTTACCGGTGCCGAAATATTCGCTGGTCTGCAGCGCCGCGAAAGCCAGGGTCGAGGCCATCATCGCAACGTCGATGTGGCGGCCCGGCCGCCCGCCGCGGACGTCAAGCAGGGCCGCCAGGATCGCATAGGCGGCGTACTGGCCGGCGGCGAAATCCGACAGCGGGACACCGCACTTGACCGGCGGCCCGCCGGCCTCACCAGTGACGCTCATGACCCCGGATATGGCCTGGACCGTAAGGTCGAAACCGCCTTCCTGGGTCCGGGGGCCGCTCTGGCCGAAAGCGGAAATGGAACAATAGATGAGGCTGGGTTTTTCGGCCATCAGCGCCGCGTGTCCGAGACCGAGACGATCGAGGACACCGGGGCGGAAATTCTCGACCACGATATCGGCGGACAGCGCCAGGGCGCGGGCCGCGGCCTTGCCGTTGGCGGATTTCAGATCGAGGACAATGGAGCGCTTATTGCGGTTCAGCGAGGCGAAATTCTCGCTGTAGCCGTCACTCAGGGGCGGCCATTGGCGCATGCCGTCACCGCCCGCGGGATTCTCCACTTTGATGACGTCCGCGCCCATGTCGGCCAGCAGCATGCCGCAAAACGGCCCCGCCGCCACCTGGCAGAATTCGGCTACCCTAACGCCTTGCAAAGGCGGCATGTCCCCTTCCCCTCACGGCTAACGCGCACACCCCGATTTCGCGCATTTATGTGCGTCTTTATCCTGCATACCGTGTCGCGTATGTCCAGCGGTTATCACCGTCCGCCGTCTCAATCAGCGGAAAACGCCGGCTTGCGCGCGGTGCGGACCGCGGTGCCGGCTACCGGTGATACCTTGCATATGGGCATGCACTACTTCCAGCGGATTTCAATGGCATCGACACTTCCAGCGGATTTCAATGGCATCGACCACCCAGGTAAATTTGAGTAAAATTTTATATTAATTTAATTAAAGTATTGTATTAATAAAAACTATTGCTTTATTGAACTCCAAGTCGTACTATCATAATAGTAGTAAGACCATTAAACGCGACTCACAAGAGGAAGATCATTATGTCTATTGGCTCGATCAGTTCCGCGACCGCCGCGACGAGCGCCTCGGTGGCGCAAAGTCAGGCGGTCCAGCAAGAGCAGGTGGCGGCTGCCGCCGTGTCGCAAGTACAGCAGTCACCGGAACAGGTCGGCCAGGCCGATCAGGTGGAAGAGTTGGAGCCGACGGAAGGCGTCGCCGACGATCAAGGCGGTAGTTCCGAGCCCCATCGCGGCCAGGAGGTCGATATTCTGGCCTGACGGTTTGAGAAAATACTCTGGCATCAAGGAGGAATACAAAGGTACGACTAGATTGCCATGCCAGTTTCGACCCTCTGGACTATTCCAGAGGGATTGCACCGAAAGGTGCTTGAGGTAGTTATGGAACAGGTGAGTTTAACAGCAGCGCCGGACGATCGGACCGTAAAGGTTCCGAACAATGCTGCTGTTGCCATCTCAAAGCAGGTCGCCGAGACCCAACGCGAGAAGGCCACCGAGTTACGTAAGGAGGCCGTCGACGTTCGTCGCGAGGAGCTTCGGCGCAGCCAGCAGCGGGCAGAGCAGGAAAGCGCCCAATCGGCGGAACTGCGCGATGATGACGTCGCGCGGGAAAGCGGACGGTCCGAGATCGAACGCGATGTCGACCTTGAAAGCCGGCCGCCGCCGAGCCGGGATGATCCGCCGGGTACACACGTGGACATCGTCGCCTAACTGGTGTCCACGAGTCCTGACCACCCGATTGTCAACGCCAGAGGAAGGTGCTTCTGGTGGCGTCTTTTTTTTGCCTTTTTCCCAGCCCATTCTTAGTCGGTCCGGATTCCTGAAATCGGGCCCGGCGAGCCGATCGTGGCGACCGAAAAGGCACGACAAACAATGATCAAGGCATTGAGTTACCCGTCCGCGTTCCTCGCGGGCTGGGTCTTCAATTTCGTCGTCGATATCCAATTTTTCTCCGGGTTCGCCGCCGGCTGGCTGATGAGCAGCAAGGTGGGACCCTATATCGAATCGATCTTGGCGGCGTTCGATTAACCCGAAAAGGTCTCCGTTGCCAGGGCCAGGCGGCCCAGGGCGGCGTCATCGAGGGCCGGGGTAAAGCCGGGATCGAGGACCAGGGCCCCGTCGGCAAAGGCCAGCGGCCGGGCGAAAATGCGTTCGCGGGGCTTGAGAAATCCGTTCATCTCGCCGGCGTTGCGGATGCCGCTCCGGGCAACGCAGGCCTCCATCCAACACCCGACCTCGAGGGCGACCCCGTTGCCAAGCACCG
>JAJFIG010000298.1 GCA_021775195.1 Rhodospirillales bacterium
TGGGCGCGGGCGAGGGGCGGGCGGATCACGGCATTGACTGTCAATCATGGGCTGAGGCCCGACGCAGCGCGGGAGGCGCGCCAGGTGGGGCGATGGCTGACGGCCGCCGGTATCGAACACCATATTCTCCGGTGGCGGGGGCCAAAGCCCGTGTCGGGTATTCAGGCGGCGGCCAGGGCGGCCCGCTACGAGTTGTTGACGTCGTGGCTCCGTCGGGCTGGGGTCCTGCATCTCCTGGTCGCGCATCATCAGGAGGATCAGGCCGAAACTTTTCTTCTGCGGTTGGAACGGGGGAGCGGGCCCGATGGCCTAGCTGCCATGGCGGCTGTCGTCGAAACCCCGGCGGTGCGCCTGGTGCGGCCGCTGCTGGCGACGTCGCGGGACTCCCTTCGGGCCACATTGAGCGCCTTGGGACAGGCTTGGATCGAGGATCCGTCAAACCAGGATACAGCGTTCTCGCGGGTCAAGGTACGAGGATCCCTGCCGGCCTTGCGCGACCTCGGGTGGTCGGTGGGACAGCTGGCGGCGGAAACCCGAGACTTGGCCGAGTCGCGGCTTGTCGTCGAAGCAAAAACGGCGCGCCTCCTGGCGCGGTGTTGCGTGCTCCATCCGGCCGGTTATGCCTGGGTCGACGGGGTGGCCCTGGCCGAGGATGTGGAGGACGTCGCCGTTCGTGCCTTGGCGCGGATTCTGTTGTGTATCGGTGGGCGCGCCTATGCACTGCGCCGGGACAAGCTTGAAAGGTTGCACGGGTGGTTGTCCGATGGACGGTTATCGGGCGCGCGTACACTTGGTGGTTGCCGTATCGTGCCGCAAAAGAGTGGAATTTTGGTGTGCCGCGAGGGGCGAAACGTGCCCAGCGCTGTGGCGGTGGTTTCCGGCCAAAGGGTTGTCTGGGACGCCCGGTTCGAGATCGAGTTCGTCAATTCTTCCGGGGCGGTCACTGGGCCGGCATATCTGGCGCGCCTGGGGCGTGGCGGGTGGGCAGACGTGGTTCGGGATTCTCCCGATTTTAGACGGTGCCGGATGCCTGCACCGGCGCGTTTTGCCTTGCCGGCGCTTCGCGACGATTCTGGTGTATTTTCGGTGCCCCACCTACATTATCGTCGAAAGAACCTTGCGGCACCGGGCGTCGACGTCGGAAAAGTTGTGTTTCGCCCGGCAAATACCTTGTCTGGAGCGGGGTTTTTCCTTGCTTAACGAATTCGATATACTATCTCATTACGGTGGATTTGATTCATTGATGTCATTGCTGTAGCTGCGGTACGGCCCGATAAAGGGCTGCGCCGCGGGCGGTGTCGTATAGAAGAAAGGGTGCTCGGTTGAATTTCAGCAGAAATTTGGCTTTGTGGGTGATTATCGCGTTGCTGGTCTTCGCGCTGTTCAACCTGTTTCAGGGGCCGTCACGGCAGACGAATCTGTCGAATGTCGCGTTCTCCGAATTCGTGAATTCCGTGGATAGCGGCGAGGTTCGCGACGTTACCATCCAAGGCGAGAAGATCAGTGGGCATTACAGGGACGGCCGCAACTTCACGACCTATGCCCCCGACGATCCGACCCTGGTGTCGCGGCTCACCCAGCACGGTGTGAAGATTAGCGCCGTCCCCGTGGACGATGACTCGCCTACGTTGTGGGGGATCATCATTTCCTGGTTCCCGATGCTGTTGCTGATCGGTGTATGGATATTCTTCATGCGCCAGATGCAATCGGGCGGCGGCAAGGCCATGGGCTTCGGTAAGTCGAAGGCACGGCTGCTGACGGAAAAGACCGGCCGGGTGACTTTCGACGACGTGGCCGGGATCGACGAAGCCAAGCAGGAGCTTGAGGAAATCGTCGAGTTCCTGAAGGACCCGCAGAAATTCCAACGCCTTGGCGGCAAGATTCCCAAGGGATGCCTGCTGGTGGGGCCGCCGGGTACCGGCAAGACCCTGCTGGCTCGCGCCATTGCCGGCGAGGCCAACGTGCCCTTCTTCACCATTTCGGGGTCGGATTTCGTCGAGATGTTCGTCGGCGTCGGCGCCTCGCGGGTCCGCGACATGTTCGAGCAGGGCAAGAAGAATGCGCCCTGCATCATCTTTATCGACGAACTTGACGCCGTCGGGCGTCATCGCGGCGCCGGTCTGGGCGGCGGCAATGACGAACGCGAGCAGACCCTGAACCAGTTGCTGGTGGAGATGGATGGCTTCGAGACCAACGAGGGTGTGATCCTGATTTCGGCCACCAACCGGCCGGATGTCCTGGACCCGGCGCTGTTGCGGCCCGGCCGCTTCGACCGCCAGGTGGTCGTGCCCAACCCGGATATTCTCGGTCGCGAAAAAATCCTCAAGGTCCACATGCGCAAGGTGCCGTTGGCGCCCGACGTCGATGCCCGGGTGATCGCCCGGGGGACGCCGGGCTTCTCGGGCGCCGACCTGGCGAACCTGATCAACGAGGCGGCATTGCTGGCGGCGCGCATGGGCAAGCGGCTGGTCACCATGGCTGAATTCGAGGCGGCCAAGGACAAGGTCATGATGGGCGCCGAGCGCCGTTCCATGGTCATGACCGATGACGAAAAGAAACTGACCGCCTATCACGAAGCCGGGCATACCGTCGTCAGTCTGCACATGCCAAAAACGGATCCCTTGCACAAAGTCACGATCATCCCGCGGGGAAGGGCCCTGGGCGTTACCATGTCGTTGCCCGAACGGGACCGGTATGCCCAGTCGAAGATCGAGCTCGAATCCCTGTTGGCGATGCTGTTCGGTGGGCGTATTGCCGAAGAGTTGGTCTTCGGGGTGGAAAACGTGACGACCGGTGCCGGTGACGATATTCGCAAGGCGACCGATATCGCCCGGCGCATGGTCACGGAATTCGGATTCTCGGACAAGCTGGGGCCGTTGCGCTATTCGGAAAACGAGGAGGAGGTCTTCCTTGGGCATTCCGTGACCCAACGCAAGAACGTCTCCGACGCGACCGCCAAGATCATCGATGATGAAATCCACCGGCTGATTCATGAAGCCGAGAACCATGCCCGCAAGATTCTGACCGAGCATCGGGACGATCTGGAAAAGGTGGCAATAGCCCTGCTGGAATACGAGACGTTGAGCGGAGAGGAAGTGAATGCCCTCATTCGCGGCGAGACCATCGTCCGGCCTGAGGAAGATGATACGTCCAAGGACAGCGGGCGCAGGTCCTCGGTTCCGTCAAGCGGCAAAGCGGGCAAGGAGCATCCGGGCGGGCTTGGACCTCAGCCCCAGCCCGAATCATAACTTTAAGGGGTGGACGGACCGTGTCCGCCAATCCTGATTCCCAAGGAAACCCCGCGTTGCCGCGGGGTTTCTTGCGTGAGGGCGGGACACCGAAGGGGCGTCTGTATCTTCGGCCGTCGGACGCCCTGACGTTGGCGCACGACCGGGTCGAAGTCCTTATCCGCGGCGCGGAGGGTACCTTTGCCGCGACAGTTGCCGTCGCGGAGGCCCGCACCTGGGCCGCGACCGAAGGCG
>JAJFIG010000299.1 GCA_021775195.1 Rhodospirillales bacterium
GAGGTCGGCCCGACGGCCTTCTCGATCGATTACGGCGTTGCCGATGACGTGAGCGCCGAAGGCGACGAGTTCACCACGTATTCGGCTGTGGTCGTCCAGAACATCAGCGCTATCGGAACGCAGATGTACCTGGCCGTCCGCAACCACGAGCTTGACCGTACCGGCCTCAATTCGGCCAGCGTGGCGTTCGACTTCGATGACATCTTTTCGGTCATGGCCGGCGCCCGGGTCAAGTTCTAGGAACCGATCTCGTAGGGGAACGGGATCTCACAGTTTGGAGCAGGCTGAAACGTGATCGGGAACAAAGCGAACCGCAGACTCCTTTTTTCCTGATATCTGTTCTACCCTTACCAAAGACCGTAAAATCGGGGCCTTCATGGCCCCGGTTTTTTTGGCTGGAGGGCCTGTGCCCGGAACCGGAACAGCGGCCATAGGGTCGCCTATGACTTTCGTCTTCGCCCACCACCTTGAACAAACATGGCTCGCCGCAAATTCCTTTCCCTTCATGAAATATCCGGGCTAGGGTCCGGCGCGTTGGGGACCGGCCGAGGGTGACCGCCGCATGGGACCACCGAAATTGAACCGCGGGCAGCGCCGCCGGGCGGCAAAATCATCCGCCGGCCAGGCCGGCGGCGAGTTCCAGTTCGCCTTCGCCAATGCCGTCGAACACTACCGGGCGGGCCGCCTCGGCGAGGCCCAGGCCATTCTGAAGAAGCTCCAGCGCCGGAACCCGGGCAACGCCGATGTGGGGCACCTGCTTGGCGTCATCGCCCTGCAATCGGGACGCCCGGGCGATGCCGTCTCGGCCCTCAGGAAAGCGGCCCGGGCTGATCCGGACTCGGCGCCGATCCTGAACGTGCTGGGCAGCGCCCTGCGCCGCGACAACCGCCTGGATGCCGCCGCCGAGGCGCTCGGCAGGGCCGTGACCGTGGATCCCGGCTTCGCGGATGCCCATTACAATCTCGCCAACGTATTCAAGGATTTGGGGCGACTGGATGAGGCGGGAGCACACTACGGGCAGGCAATCTCCCTGGATCCCGGATTTGCCGACGCCCACTTCAATCTGGCCCAGGTCCTGCGGTGGCTGGGCCAAGCGGAACCCGCCGCCGATCATTACGAACAGGCTCTCACACTTGAACCCGGCAAGGCCGACATCCACAACGGCCTCGGCGTGGTGCTCGTCGACATGGCCCGAACCGAGGCGGCGGAAGCCCAGTTCAGAAAGGCGCTGGCCCTGGACCCCGGATTGGCCGAAGCCCATACCAACCTTGCCGGGGTGGTCGCCCAGCAGGGGCGGGTCGCCGAGGCATTCGAACTCCTGAAGCGGGCCCTGGAGCTCGACCCCGGCCTGGTCGGCGCGCATTCCAACCTGATCTACTGCCAGCACGACATGCCCGGCTATTCGGGCACCGCCCTGTTGGCCGAGGCCCGGGAATGGGACCGCCGTCACGGGCGGCCGTTCACGGCCAAGGCGGAACCCCATGGTAACGATCCCGACCCGGACCGCCGGTTGCGGATCGGCTATGTCTCCGCCGATTTCCGGACCCATCCCGTGGGGCACTTCTTCGCCCCGGTGATCGCGAACCATGACGGAGACGGCTTCGAGACCTTCTGCTATTCGGGCGTCGGCCGGGCCGATGCCCTTACCGAGCAGATCAAGGACAGCACCGCCAACTGGCGGGACATCGTCGGGGCCGACGACGATAGCGTCGCCGACCTGATCCGCGGTGACCGCATCGATATCCTGGTCGACCTGGCGGGCCATACGGACGGGAACCGCCTGCTGGTCTTTGCCCGCAAGCCGGCCCCGGTGCAGGTGACCGGCGGCGGCACGTTCGGGACCTCGGGCCTCGACGCCATGGACTACATGATCTCCGACGAGGCCAGCACGCCTGATGGTTCGGAGGGGGAATACAGCGAGACGGTCGTCCGCCTGGCAACGGGTTGCTGGTGCTACCGCCCTCCGGTTTACGCGCCGCCGGTGGCGCCCTTGCCGGCCTCGGAACGGAACTTCGTCACCTTCGGATGTTTCAACGGCCTCGCCAAGGTCGGGACCGACGTCGTCGCCCTGTGGGCACGAATTCTCGAGACGGTGCCGACAGCCCGGCTGGTCATGAGGACGACCGCCCTCGGTGACGAGGCGGCGCGGGCCCACTTCGAGACGCTATTCGCGGCGGAAGGCATTGGTTCCGAACGGCTGACGCTGGGAGGAGGCGCGCCGCACGAGGAATTCCTCGGTGCCTACGCGGACATCGATATCGCCCTCGATTCCTTTCCGTTCTCGGGCGGCCTGACGACGCTCGAGGCCCTGTGGATGGGAGTGCCGGTGATCACGGCCCCAGGCGACCGGTTCTGTTCGCGCCATGCCGCCAGCCACCTGACCAACGTCGGCCTGAGCGAGTTCATCGCCGGGTCCCCGGCGGCCTACGTGGAGGCGGCCGCGGGCCTTGCCAACGACCGCCCCCGGCTCGAGGCCCTGCGCGCCTCCCTGCGCCAACGGGTGGCGGCCTCGCCGGCGTGCGACGGCGGCACCTATGCCAGAAACCTGGAGACCGTCTACCGGGACATTTGGCAGGCCTGGTGCGCCGATCGCCGGTAAACTCGGCAACGCCGATTCGGGCGAACCCTCACCGACAGGGGATGACGGCGCCGCAACGGCCAAACGCCCTTGGGCGGAACCGGTGTTTTCCGCATCCATAAAACCGTTCCCGCCATGACCTGGCCCGGTTGTTGCGCCTTGCCTCCCGAACACCGGGTCAAGGAGTCCCCGATCGGCACTTCAAGCGCGGGAATTCACTTGGCCCGAAGTCCGGCACAAGCCGGCAAATCGTGGTTTTATGCCGGTTTCCGGCTTTCCGTTTAGGTGTTTTCCAAACGGGGGCCAGGTTCCCGTGACGTCGTTTTAGTCTGGAGTCGGAGCGTTGCGTTTTGGCAACCGGCGAAGAATGTGAAAGAAATCCGGGCCTTAAACCATTGTGACGAATTTGCCACAGCGTCACAAAAAAACCGCGATCCGCCCAAAATTGTCTTCAAACCACCAAGGAACCTCTTAGAATGTCGCCGAGAAGAGGGCGGAAAGTCTGCGGTTCAGGGGAAACAACAATACAAACTGAACGCCGAACTCTTTTATTGGGTTATCTATCTCTTTGGTAAGGGAGTAATACAAGTGAATAGGAACGATCTCGTTTTCGCCTTGAAAACGTCGGTAGCGTCTGCGGCGCTTCTGGCGTTGGCGGTTCCGATGGCGACGCCCGCGGATGCCGGTGGCATCAAGTCGGGTCGCAGTTCGGACAAAGCCTCGCTGACCATTTCCGGTCAGGTCAACCGCGCTGTTCTGTTTGCCGACGACGGGGAAAATGCTGAAATTTTCCACGTTGACAATGACGACTCCTCGACCCGTGTCCGCTTCGTCGGCAAGGGCCAGGTCACCGACGACTTCTCCATCGGTTCCCTGATCGAGGTGCAGCACGAGTCAGCGTCGACGGCCAACGTCAACCAGAACAACGGTGAACGCAACACGGCGACCACCGGCTTTGGTGAACGCCACGCGACCATCTATTTTGACAGCAAAAAGCTGGGCCGTCTTTGGCTTGGCCAGGGCGACATGGCCTCCAACGGAGCGTCGGAAGTCGACCTTTCCGGCACCTCCATCATCGCCTACTCGGGTATCGCCGACATGTCCGGCGGCATCTTGTTCCAGGACGATGCCAACAGCAACGCC
>JAJFIG010000300.1 GCA_021775195.1 Rhodospirillales bacterium
CCGTATGGGGGCGGGGCTATGTTCTGCGCGACCCTGAAGCGGCTATGGAAAAGGCCAAGGCGGAAGCGTGACGAGCCGAATCGGGCGGCGTCTTTAACTCTACTCTGAAATGCGGGTTAGTAAATCGGCGGCACCCCGCCGCTGTTTATGACGCCGCCGCCTGGGCACCAGCCGCGGCCGGCGCCGGTGCCGGCTTGGCATCAGTTGCGTCAGCGACCCCGTAAACGCCCCGCTGCCCGGAGATGGGCTTGAACTTATCGGTTACGCCCAGCACCGTCTCGGCACCGCCGAGGAACAGCTTGCCGTGGGAAGGCATCAAGGCGGACATCCGTTCCAGCACTTGGCCCTTGGTCGGCTGATCGAAATAGATCAGCACATTTCGGCAGAAGACGACGTCGAAGGTGCCCAGAGCCTTTGGGTCCTCCAACAGATTGAATTCCTTGTACTGCACCATCTTGCGCAGGTCTTCGGAGATGCGCCACTGGTCGTCGGCCTTTTCGAAGTACTTCATCAACAGTTGGACCGGGAGGCCGCGCTGGACTTCGAACTGCGAGTAGGTCCCGGCCTTGGCTTTGTCGAGAATTTCCGTAGAGATGTCGGTACCGACAATTTCGTAGCGCCAACCGTCAAGCTGGGATCCCAGTTCCTTGATTACCATGGCCAGGGAATAAGGTTCCTGGCCGCTGGAGGCGGCGGCACACCAGACGCGGAACGACTTCTTGCCGGCGCAGGCCTCGAGTAACTCGGGCAGCGTATGCTCGCGGAAAATATCGAATGGCTTGATGTCCCTGAAGAAGAATGACTCGTTGGTCGTCATCGCCTCCGTGACGTCACGGATGACGTCTTCCTCGGAGCGCAGACGAATTGCGGATATCAACTCCTCAAGGCCCTTCATGCCACGCTTTCGCGCCACTGGCATGAGGCGGCTTTCCAACAAGTACGCCTTGTCTGGTGTCAGGACCAGGCCAGATCGTTCGTTGACGAGCTTACTGATGAAATCAAAATCGTCCGGTGTCATGACGCGCCTCTACTGGCGGTTTTCCTAATGTACGGAGCAAGTTCGGCTAACGGTAGTACGGCACTGCACAGGCCGGCCGTCGCAACGGCGCCGGGCATTCCCCAGACCACGCTTGTGGCTTCGTCCTGGGCGATGACGGTGCCGCCGGCGCCGGTGATCATCTCGCTGCCCTTGAGGCCGTCCTGGCCCATCCCGGTCAGAATCACCGTCAACACCCGTCCTGCATAAACCCTGGCAACACTTCTCAACATGACGTCGACCGCCGGGCGGCAAAAGTTCTCAGGTGGATCCTGGTTCAGATGCAGGACCCGTTGGGTGCCCTCCGCCTCGACGACCATGTGGAATTCGCCAGGCGCCAGGTAGATATTTCCGGGAACGATCGCCTCGCCATCGGTGGCCTCGGTGCACGGCCATTCCGTCGACTGGCTGATGTGCTGGGCCAGGATGGTAGTGAAGGTCGCGGGCATATGCTGGGTGATAACGATCGGCAACCGCGGGTCCAACGGGATATTCTTGATCAGGAAGAGCAACGCCTGCGGGCCTCCCGTCGAACTGCCGATGGCGAGAATATCCGGCGCCTGGGCGCCTGCTTGGCGAAGTTCTAATGCCGCCGGAGCCGACGGTTTGGGAACCGGCGCCAGGGTCCGCGGTTTCGCTCCCGGCGTCCTTCGCTGTGGATGCTGCCGCTGGCGCCGCGCCGCGCCCAGGGCCTTGACCTTGGCCAAGAGGTCGCGGCGGAATTCGTCGCCGCCACTGATTTCGCGGGTTGCCGTTGGTTTCGGCACGTAATCGGCGGCACCGGCCTGCAGGGCGCGGAGGCTGATCTCGGCGTTATTCAGGGTCAGGGTCGAGGCCATCAGGATCTTGACCTCTGGGTCAACCTCAAGAAGCTTGGGCAGGGCCGTGAGGCCATCCATGACCGGCATCTCAATGTCGAGGATGATGACGTCGACATCGGCGCGCGATAGTTCCCTCACCGCCAACTCGCCATTGGCGGCGAAAGCGACGACATCGATATCTTCGTCCGATTTGAGCATTCGGGTGATCAGGCCACGAATGACCGCCGAATCATCGACGACCATGACCTGAATCGCATCGGCGGATGCCGAGACTTGCTGTTTGGCAGTATTTTCGTCCATGTTCACGACCCGGGACCGTCCTTTTTCGTATTCTTACAACAACCCCGCTTGGGCGAATTTAGTTTGAATAATCTCGCTGTCGAAGGGTTTCATGATGTATTCGTTGGCGCCGGCCTCGATCGCCACCTGGATATGATCCAGGTCGTTTTCCGTCGTGCAAAAGACCACGATGGGCGCCTCGCCACCAGGCAGCTTGCGCATTTCCTTGAGGAATTCCAGACCATCCATCACTGGCATGTTCCAGTCCAGGAGAACCGCGTCGGGCATCTGGCTCTTGCACGCGTCAAGCGCCTCGCTGCCGTCCGCTGCTTCCACGGTTTCGAATTCCAGATCCTGCAGAATTTTCCGGGCGACCATTCGGATGACTTTGGAATCGTCGACGATCAAACAGCTTTTCATTTCGCCTCTCGCATTTACCGAGAAATTACCCACGGCTCGACTGCCTGATCGGCAGGCGAACACCAAAGCGCCGGAACGGCCGGAACGGCCCGCCGCCGCTTGTCGTAACAGTCCGTTGCTGTCGTCTCAGACCGCATTTCCGGTCCTCCCCGCATAGACGCTGTTATGCGCCGGCCCGGCTTCAGGCCGCCGCTTTGGTTTCCGTTCCCAGAATTTGCGACAACGTTGTGATCACCGCCTCGCGGTCGAACTTCGCGACATAGTCCGAGAAACCGACTTCCCGGCCACGAACGAAATCTTCTTCCGTCGCATGAGACGACAGTGCCACAAGCGGCAGCTCACCCCACCGGGGATCGCCGCGCACGGTCTCGGCGAATTCGAAGCCGTTCATACCGGGCATTTCGATATCGCTGACGACGGCATGGAATTCGGCCCCGGATTCCAGCGTTTTCAATGCTTCATCGGCGCTTTCCACCGTTGTCACGTTGTACCCCGCCACCGACAACATTGGCGCCAGGAGATTTCGGAAAAACGGGCTGTCATCAACCAGCAGGACCCGTTTCCCGTCACCGTTGCCGTCCAGCGGCCCCTGGTTGGCACCCCCGAACCATTCCGGGAAGGCCTGGGTCAGGTAATAACCCGTGTCGATGACGTCGGTCGCCTTGCTGTCGATTACGGCGCTGCCGATGAGGCCTTCGCCCTTGGCCGAAATCTCGACGTTGAGCCTGTCCTCGACGATATCGACGATGTCGTCGACGACCAGGCCCATGGACCGCTCACCCTCGGTGAACACAAGGATCGGCTGGCGCCCTTCGGTCTTCCACTCGTGGCCGGGATTGAAGGGAATCAACGGCATCAGGTGGCCGCGGTACTGAATCACGTACTGGCCGTGGGACCGTTCCGCCTGGTCCATGTCGATTTCCTCGAGCCTCGCCACCAGGGCCAGAGGCACTGCCTTCAACTCGTCGCCGCCGGCACGGAAGATCAGCAGGCTGGCCCGCTCCTCGCCACCGTGGGCGGCGTTCGCC
>JAJFIG010000004.1 GCA_021775195.1 Rhodospirillales bacterium
CCCGACGGGCTTGGAAAAGAAACCGTTCAACCTGATGCGCTGGTTCGCGTTTCTCAGCCTGTTGTGCATCGCCCTGACCAGCAGCGTGACCGCCACCTTCCTGTCCCAATTCCTCAGCCGCAACCTGCTGGAGCGGGATGCGATCCTGACCATGGAGCTGGTCAACACCATTCTCCAGACCGAACGCGGCGAGCACTATTTCGGCGCCGCCGACGAGGACTACGCCAAGCAGCACCCGGATGGCCCCACGGAACAGGACGATTTCGTCAAACAAATCCTGCAACTGGAAAACGCCGGGTCGTTCTTCGAGGGACGGTCCCATGACCAGGCGAACACGGAAATCGAGGATTTCTTCCATCACGTTTCCCAGATGCCCGACGTCATCCGCACCCACGTCTACCTGCGCGACCACACAATCATCTGGTCCAGCGATGCCAACGCCATCGGCACGAAAGTAAAGGACAACCAGGACCTGGAACGCGCCTTCGCCGGCAATCTGAACGTGGTGATCGAGGTTTCCGGCGAAACCCACAAGGAGGAACACGCCTTTTTTCCTAGATCCGGTATCCAGTTCGTCGAGAATTACATCCCCGTCTGGCTCGACGACCGGCGCAGCGTCTGGGGTGTGATCGAGCTTTACCGCACCCCGGAGACGCTGTTCAAAGCTATTCGCGAGGGCAACCAACTGGTCTGGGCCAGCGCCGCCGGGGGCGGCGCCTTCCTCTACCTATCCCTTTTCTGGATCGTCCGCCGTGCCAATTTGGTCATCCGGCGCCAGCAATCGCAGCTGATCGAGAGCGAGACCCTGGCCACGGTCGGCGAGATGGCCTCCGCCGTCGCCCACGGCCTGCGCAACCCGCGGGCCTCGATCCGCTCCTCCGCCGAGTTGGCCCTCGACGACGAGTCCGCGCCGTCGGTCCGCGAGCCCCTCGTCGACATCATCCAGCAGGCGGACCGCATGGACCACTGGGTTCGCGACTTCCTGACCTCGGCCAGGCCGACGGTGGGTGATTTCGCCAAGGTCGATCTCAACGAGATCGTGTCGCGAAGCGCCGATGCCTTCACCACCCAGGCCACCAAGGCGGGGATCGAGACGGTCGTCGAAACCGCCTCTGATGTCCCGGCGGTGAGCGGCAATGCCACCGCCCTGACCCAGGCGCTCAACAGCGTCATCGCCAATGCCGTCGAGGCCATGTCCGGCGGCGGGGTGCTGCGGCTCAGGACGGCCCCCACCCAGGACAGGCAGGCGGTCGACCTGACCGTGACCGATACCGGCAAGGGCATGTCGGCGGCTCAGATCAGGAAGGCGTTCCAGCCCTTCGTCACCACCAAGGGCGCCGGTCTCGGCCTCGGACTGCCTCTGGCCAAGCGGATCGTCGAACGGCACGGCGGAGTTCTCAGCATTTCCAGCGCCAACAGCGGTGGCACGGCGGTGATCCTCCGCATACCGGTGGCGGCCTGAGGTCATGGCCTACGGCATTCTCATCGTCGAGGACGAAACCACTCTGGCCAAGAACATGAAGCGCTACCTGGAGCGCCACGACTACGAGGTGCGGGTGGCGGCGAGCGGCGAGGAGGGCCTCGAGCAGTTCGAGGACTTCAAGCCCGACTTGGTCCTCCTCGACTACAACCTGCCCGGCCTCAACGGCCTTGAGGTGCTGGAGAAGATCCATGCCGTCGAACAGGGCATCAAGGCCATCCTGGTCACCGCCCACGGCAACGTCCAGGTCGCCGTCGACGCCATGAAGGCGGGCGCCTACGATTACCTGACCAAGCCCGTCGTTCTCAGCGAACTGCGCCTGCTCATCGACAAGGCGGTAGGCCAGGAACGCCTTGAGGGCACTCTTTCCTATTACCAGCAGCGCGACGCCGCCGCCCATGGCGTCGACAGCATGATCGGGGCCTCGCCCACCATGGAGGCCCTCAAGCAGCAGGTCCGCCAGGTCCTTAAGGCCGAGGAGACCCTGACCGCCGACACCCCCGCCGGCGTTTTGATCACCGGCGAGACCGGAACCGGCAAGGAGCTGGTCGCCCGGGCCATCCATTTCGACGGCGCCCGCCGCGACGCCCCCTTCGTCGAGATCAACTGCACGTCCATTCCCGGCCACCTGGTGGAGGCCGAACTGTTCGGCTACGAGCGCGGCGCCTTCACCGACGCCAAGGAGCGCAAGCTGGGCCTGGTTGAGGCCGCCGACGGGGGCACCCTCTTCCTCGACGAGATCGGCGACGTCGAGGCGGCGGTACAGGCCAAGCTCTTGAAGCTGCTCGAAGACAAGGTGGTGCGCCGGGTCGGCAGCGTGCGCGACCGCAAGGTCGACGTCCGCATCGTCGCCGCCACCAATCGGGACCTCGAGGACATGGTGCGGCGGGGCGCATTCCGCTCCGACCTCTACTTCCGCCTCCGCGTCATCAGCCTCCGGGTCCCGCCCCTGCGCGATCGCGGTGACGATATCCTCTTGCTGGCGGGGAAGTTCCTCGCCCAGCAGGGCCGGCGCTATGGCAAGGAGAACCTGAGCGTGAGCGCCGAGGCGGAACGGGCGTTGCTGGCCCACCCCTGGCCCGGCAACGTCCGCGAGCTGCGCAATGTCATCGAGCAGGCGGTACTTTTTGCCGACACCAGGACCATCGCCACCGCCCAGCTTTCCCTTTCCACGGGCGTCAGCCCGGGCACTCACGCGGACGGTGGTGGCGACGGCGGTGAGACCGGCGGCGTCTCGCTTCCCGCCGACGGCATGAACCTCGAGGACGTGGAGCGCGATCTCGTGGTCCAGGCCCTGGAACGGTCGTCGTGGAACGTCACCCAGGCCGCCAGGTTGCTGGGCTTAAGCCGCGACACCATGCGCTACCGTATGGAAAAGCACGACCTCAAGCGGCAGACCTAGCGCACATTTTCCCACCAGCAGCAGGATGCATCGTCATCGAGCCAGATTGCCTCTTCGGCGCGGCGATTAGAACAGGCCGCGGCGGATCAGGTTGACGCCGATCACGAACAGGAACAGCAGCAGACCCTTACGGAAGGTTTCCTGGTTGACCTTGCCGCGCAGCCACTGACCCACCGCCATGCCGACGAAGGACGGGATGCAGGCAATCGCCGACAGGGGCGCGTTGTCCGCCGTCAGGATGCCGTGGGAGACGTAGGCGACGACCAGGGGCAGCGAGCCGGCGAACCAGACCAGCCCGACGGCCCGGATGTAGGCCTCCTTGGGCAGCTTGAGCATGATGAAGTACATCATCATCGGTGGTCCCCAGATGGTCGAGATCCCGCCCAGGAAGCCACCGATGGTCCCGGCCAGGGGCGCCGCCCATTTTTCCGCCTCCGGGGGCACCGTCCAGGTGACGCGGAAATGGCTGCTGATGGCGAACAGCCCCACCACCGACCCCAGCAACACGAAGAGAACCCTGGGATCCAGGGTAACCACAAGCTTGGCGCTGAACCAAAGCACCACCAGCAGGCAGACGACCATCGGCCAGAAGCGCCGGAGCGGCTCCATCAGATTGCCCGACCGCACCGCCTGCCACAGGTTGGTGAGCAGGATCGGCACCGTGACCAGTGCCAGCACCAGGGGCACCGGCAGGAAGTTCGACAGGATGGCAATGGTGACGATGGGCAGCCCGACACCGATCGCGCCCTTGACGATGCCCCCCATGATCAGCGCCGCCGCCGCGATCGTCAGCAACGACCCGTCGAGGCCGAGCCAGAACCCGCCCGCCGGGTCGCCCGGCACCACGGCCCCCGCCGGCAGGGCGAACAGCATCAGACCCAGCGCACGACTGGCCACTCGAAACACTTGAAAGGGGGTCATGTATCCGCGCCGGTCACCCTGACCCCGTATTCCCCCGCCGCGTCCTCCAGCCAGGTCCACAGATAGTCGGCGAAGCTGCGGGCGACGTAGATGTCGTAGGCCGGCTCGTTGCCGGTCTGGTGCAGGATGACCCCGGCCCGTGCCAGCAACGTCTGGGCGCAGCGCCCGGCGCGGAAGGCCCGGGGATGGAGGTCGAGGGCGCAGCCCTTCATCAGGACCTCGCGGGCATTGGCACCGGTGAGCCCGATCACGGCCCGGCTCTCGCTGACCTCGGTAACCGCCGCCCCATGGCCGGCCAGTGCCGTCTCCAGCGCCGCCAACCTATCCACGTCCGGCGCCGCCACCACCAGCCATTCGTCCGGTCCCAGCCACAGGACCGTGACCCCCTCGCCGGCGGCCGTTGTATTGGGCCTGGCCGGCAGCCCGACACCGAGGACCATGGTCACCGCCTCGTTGAAGGCATCGTCGGCGCTATCGCCGCGCAGGTTGACCTGGGTCCGTGCCGGGCGTTCGCTCAGGTGGACCCCGGCGTCGCCGGGATCACCCTCGCGGTTGCTCCGGGCGGCCAGCCCCAAATGGGCCAGCGGGCTTTGCCATTGGAAGGGATCAGCCATGGAGGCGGTCTCCTTCCGGGTCGTAGAAGGCGGGGTCGGCGATCACCGCCCGCGGGGTCCTGTCATCCAGGGGCACGTGGACAGTCTGGCCCTGGCGCGCCCGCCCGTCCTTGACCAGGGCGAGGGCGATGGAGCGCCCCAGGTTGGCACTGAAATAACTCGAAGTGACGTGGCCGATCATCGGCATCGGCGGCTTGTCGCGAAGCTCGGAGACGATCTGGGCGCCTTCCGGCAACACCGAATTCGGGTCCTCGGTCAACAGCCCGACGAGCTGCTTGCGATCCAAACGCTGGCAGTCGGCACGGTCAAGCGAGCGCTTACCGATGAAATCCTTCTTCTTGCTCAGGACCCAATCCATGCCGAGATCGACGGGTGTCACCGTGCCGTCGGTTTCCTGGCCGACGATGATGAACCCCTTCTCGGCCCTCAGCACATGCATGGCCTCGGTGCCATAGGGGGTGATCCCGTATTTCTCGCCGGCACCCATCAGCGCCGTCCACAGGGCCAGGCCATACCCCGCCGGGACGTTGATCTCGAACGACGATTCGCCGGTAAAGCTGATGCGGAAGACCCGTGCCGGAATTCCGGCGACGGTGCCCTGGCGCAAACTCATGAACGGAAAGGCCTTGGCGTCGAGGTCGATGTCGGTGGTGAACGCCCCCAGCAGGCGCCGGGCATGGGGGCCGGAGAGGGTCACCGTCGCCCACTGCTCGGTCACCGACGTGAGATGGACCTTGAGCTCCGGCCATTCGGTCTGCAGCCATTCCTCGAGCCAGCCCATCACCCGGGCGGCGTTGCCTGTTGTCGTCGTCATCAGGTAGCGGTTCTCGCCCAGGCGCGCCGTCACCCCGTCGTCCATGACCATGCCGTCCTCGCCCAGCATCAGGCCATAGCGGCAACGGTCCACAGCCAGGGCATCCCAGGCGTTGGTATAGACCCGGTTGAGCAGTTCCGCCGCGTCGGGCCCCTGGATGTCGATCTTGCCCAGAGTCGAGGCGTCAAGGATGGCGACACTGTTGCGCGCCGCCAGGCATTCCCGGTCGACGGCGTCGCCCATGGTCTCACTGGGCCGGTGATAATAGCGTGGCCGTTTCCACTGACCGACATCCTCGAACACGGCGCCGGCACGCTCGTGCCAGTGGTGCATGGGGGTCCTGCGCACCGGGTCGGCCAGGGGTCCGATATCGCGCCCGGCCAGCGCCCCGAAGGTGACCGGCGTATAGGGCGGCCGGAATGTGGTGGTGCCGACGTCGGGAATATCGGCGCCCCGCTCCCGGGCCAGGATGGCGAGGCCTGCGATGTTGCTGGTCTTGCCCTGGTCCGGGCCCATGCCGAGCGTCGTGTAGCGCTTGGTGTGCTCCACCGATTCGTAGCCCTCCCGCGCCGAGAGCTGGATATCGGCGGCGGTGACGTCGTTGTGGAGGTCGACGAAGTGCTTGGCCCGCCGCCCAACGGGATGTTTGCCCGGCACCACCCACAGGTTCCGCCACGCCCCCTCGACGGTCTCCGCCACCCGGGGCACCGAAATCCGCTTTTGCGACCGGCGACGCCCGGCGCCTGCGGCGGCCGCGGCGCCGGCCTCGTGACCTTCGGTCAGGCAACTCGCAAGCCCGAAGGTACCGTTGGCGGCCCCCACCGAGCATTCGGCCTGCATGGAATCGCCGGGTACGAACAGGGACCGCGCCGCGTCGAACCGGGCCCGCCCCCCCGACTGGGAGAAAAGGTGCAGCGTCGGGTTCCAGCCCCCGGAAACGCAGACCAGATCGCAGTCGATACGCCGGGGTTCGCCGTCCACGGCCTCGCCCGAGGCGTCCAGCGCCATGACCTCGACGGCATTGACACGCTTGCGTCCGTGCACCGCGGTCACCGCCCAACCGCCCAGCACCTCGATGCCCTGGGCGTCGGCCCGGTCGGGCAAGTCGCCGTCGGGGTCTCCGCGCAAGTCGACCACGCACGCCACCTCGACCCCCGCCGCCTTGAGGTCAAGGGCGGTGCGGTAGGCGTCGTCGTTGTTGGTGAATATCACCGCCCGCCGCCCCGGGGTCACGGCAAAGCGGTTGGCGTAGGTCCGCGCCGCCCCGGCCAGCATGATCCCCGGCCGGTCGTTGTCGGCGAACACCAGGGGCCGTTCGATGGCTCCGGTGGCCAGGACGGTCTGTTTCACCCGCACCTTCCACAGCCGCTTGCGCGTCCCAACCGTATCGCCCCGGTGCTCCAACAGGGCGACGAAGTTGTGGTCGTAATAGCCGAAGACCGTGGTCCGGGGCAGCAGCCGGACCTCGGGCATGGCCGCCAGTTCGGCGAGCGCCGCCGCCACCCACTCGATTGCCGGGGCACCGTCGATTTCGTCGCGTTCGCCCAGCAGCGCGCCGCCGAACTCCGCCTGTTGTTCGGCGATGACGACCCGCGCACCGGTGCGCCCGGCGGCCAGTGCCGCCGCCAGCCCAGCCGGGCCACCGCCGGCCACCAGCACGTCGCAATGGAGGTGCATCTTGTCATACCGGTCCGGGTCCCTGTGCACTGGTGTCGTGCCCAGGCCGGCGGCCTGGCGGATGGCTTTTTCGTAGCTCATCCAGAACCGGGCTGGCCACATGAAGGTCTTGTAGTAGAAGGCCGCCGGCATCAGCCGCGACAGCAGGTCGTTGACCTCCATGGCGTCGATTTCGACGCTCGGCCAGCAGTTGACGCTGGCGGCGCTCAGCCCGTCGTAGAGTTCGATTTCGGTGGCCGGCAGGTTGGGCTCGGTGCGCGGACCGGTCTCGAGCTGGACCGGGGCATTGGTTTCCTCCACACCCGCCGAAAGGATTCCCCGCGGACGGTGATACTTGAAGCTGCGTCCGACCAGCATGACGCCGTTGGCGAGCAGCGCCGAGGCCAGGGTATCGCCGGCGTAGCCCTGGTAGGACTTGCCGTTGAAAGTGAAGCCGAGGGGCTGTTCGCGGTCGATGCGGCCGCCATCGGACAGGCGGTGGGACTGGGCCATCAGCGCTTCCTCCGCGATGCCTTGGCCCGCGCCCTCGGCGGCTTGGCGCCCATCTTGTAGACGGCGGTGATCTCGTTGGTGACCGTGTCCCTGGCGACGTTGAACCAGCGCCGGCAGCCGGCGGTGTGCACCCAGCGCTCTAGGTACGGCCCCCTGGTGTTCTTGCGCATGAACAGGTAGTCCGCCCACTCGGCGTCCGAGAGCGCGTTCGGATCGGCGGGCCTCGCGATGTGGGCCTCGCCACCGCAGGAGAACTCGGTTTCATCCCGCGCGCCACACCACGGACAGGAGATCAGCAACATGGGCGGTATCCCTCTCCCGTTCCTCAGTGGGCCACGGCGGCGGCGCCGTGCTCGTCGATCAGGGCGCCGGTGGTGAAGCGCTCGAGCGCGAAAGGCTCGTTCAGCGGATGGGGCCGGTCCTGGGCCATGGTGTGGGCGAACACCCACCCCGACCCGGGGGTTGCCTTGAAGCCGCCGGTACCCCAGCCGCCATTGATGTAGAGACCCTCCACTGGCGTCTTGCCGATGATCGGGCTGGCGTCGGGGCAGACGTCGACGATGCCGCCCCAGGTGCGCATGACCCTGAGGCGGCTGAAGATCGGGAACAGCTCCAGGCACGCCGCCATCTGCTGCTCGATCACTGGCAGGCTGCCCCTGGGCGCGTAGGAGTTGAAGCCGTCGATCCCCGCCCCCAGGAGCAGTTCGCCACGGTCGGACTGGCTGACGTAGACATGCACCGCCCCCGACATGACAACGGTGTCGATGACCGGCTTGACCGGCTCCGACACCATCGCCTGCAAGGGATGGCTCTGGATCGGCAGGCGGATGCCGGCCATGGCGGCCAGCACGCTGGTATGGCCGGCGACCACGATTCCCACCTTGGGCGCCCGGATGGTTCCCCGGGTGGTCTCGACGCCGGTGACCCGGCCGCCGTCGCGCAGAATACCGGTGACCTCGCAATTCTGGATGATGTCGACTCCGCGGGCGTCCGCCGCCCGCGCCAGGCCCCAGGCGATAGCGTCGTGCCGCGCCACCCCGGCGCGCCGCTGCAGCGACGCCCCCAACACCGGATAGCGAGCGTCCGGCTGGCAGTTGAGGATCGGCACCATGGCCTTGACCTGCTGGGTGTTGAGGACCTCGGAGTCGATGCCGTTAAGGCGAATCGCGCCGACCCGGCGCGTCAGTTCGCGCAGGTCGTGCAGATTGTGGGCCAGGTTGATCACGCCCCGCTGGCTCAGCATGATGTTGAAGTTGATGTCCGGGGTCATCCCTTCGAAAAGCTGCAGGGATTTCTCGTACAGCGCCGCGCTCTCGTCCCACAGGTAGTTGGAGCGCACGATGGTTGTGTTGCGCCCGGTGTTGCCGCCCCCCAGCCAGCTTTTCTCCAGCACCGCGACGTTGGTGATGCCGTGTTCCTTGGCCAGGTAGTAGGCCGTGGCAAGGCCGTGCCCGCCGCCGCCGATGACGATGACGTCGTAGGTTTCGCGCGGCTCCGGGCTGCGCCAGGCCCTGGGCCAGCCCTCGTGGTAGCCGATGGCGTTGCGCACCAGACTGAAGATGGAATACCGGGTCATGCCCTTCACCGATCCTCCCCGTCGGCACCCCTGGTACCGGTTATCTTTATCAGGGGCACGAATGTGTACGTATTGTCTGTTGCCCAGGCGACCAATGCCACAGGAAATTCGCCCTATACCTATCTGTGCAAGTTGGTACTAGCGGCTGCCCCGCCGCGCCTGCACGATGCCGGCCAGGATCACCCCGGCACCCGCCGCCTGCCAACCGCCCAGGGCCTCGCCGAACAGGATCCACGCCAGGATTGCCGCCACCACCGGTTCGATCAACAGCCCGACCGACGAGAACGCCGCCGGCAGGTGGGCCAAGGCGTAGGCCACCAGCCCCTGCCCGCCGACATGGGTGATCAGGGCCAGGCCCAACAGCACCAGCCACCCGTAGAGGGTCATCGCGATCAGGGGTTCGCCGAACAGCAGCGTCACCGGCAGCAGCACAACGGCGCACGCCGCCGAACTCCAGGTCATGATCGTGACCGTGGAAAAGTGTGCCCTGAGGCGCCCGACGGTGAGGATATAGAGGCCGAAGAACATGCCGGTGACCAACCCCAGCCCGTCGCCGAAGACGTTGCGCATGCCGACGTTGAAGCTCTCCACCACCAGCAGGCAGGCCCCGGCCATGGCCATCATCATCCCCACCAGGAAACGCCGGGAAAAGCGCTCGCCGAAAAGCAGGAAGCTGCCGAGAGTGACGAAAATCGGCGCGAAGTTGGCAAGCAGTGTGGCGTTGGCAACCGTGGTGAAACGCAGCGACCAATGCCAGAACCCCAGGTCGCCGGCGAAGAACACCCCGGCCAGCGCCAGGCCGGCGTAATCGCGCAGGCTCGAAGGACGGCGGGGGGCGTCGGTCCTGCCTTGTATTTGGCTCCACAGCCACAAGGCCGGCATCGCCAGGAAGACCCGGTGGAAGGCCGTCGCCGTCGGTTCGAGTTCGCTCAGGCGGACGAAGATGGGCGACGACCCCAGCGCCGCGCCGCCGAGGAACAGGGCAATCAGGGCGACGCGGACGGTCCGCGGGTCCAATTGGAAGCGTGTCTCAGGTGCCGGCGAGGGGACATTGGGACCGGTCATGGGCGCTCATTACAGGGAATCCGCCGCCGCCGCCAGCGCCGATCCCGTAAGGGAACGCGGCGGCATTAATTTCCCCGGCTTGGCAAGCCAAATCTTGCTCTATAAGAAAGGTCATGAAAGAAAAACCATGAAATATTAAGGAAGGCCGTGAACAATAAGGCCATGGACGCCACGACCCTGCGCACGGATACCCACGCCGCCCCCCTGGTCGCCCCCGACGAACCGCCGTTGTACGAATTCCTCAACCCCGGCGGCAAGGCGCCGGTGCTGGTGATCTGCGACCACGCCAGCCAGATCATCCCTCGGTCCATGGGCACGTTGGGCCTCGATCCCGCCGACCTCGACGATCACATCGCCTGGGACATCGGCGCCGCCGCCGTCGCCCGGCGCCTGTCGGCGCACCTGGACGCGCCAGCCCTCCTCGCCGGCTACTCCCGCCTGGTGATCGACTGCAACCGCCAGCCCGGCGCGCCCGAGTCCATCCCCGCCGTCAGCGACGGCGTCGAGGTTCCGGGTAACCGCGATCTCGGCGAGGCCGAGCACTCGGCGAGGCGCGAGACATTTTTCTGGCCCTACCACCAGGCCGTGACCAACACTCTGGCCCGCCTCTGGCACCGGGGGCCGGTACCGGCCCTGATTTCGGTGCACAGCTTCACCCCGCGCATGGACGGCGGCGAGGACCGGCCCTGGGACATCGGGGTCCTGTGGAACCGGGACCCGCGCCTGGCCGTCCCCCTGATCGATCACCTGCGCCGCAACGACGACATTCTGGTCGGCGACAACGAGCCCTATTCCGGCCTCAAGGTCGCCTATTCCATCGACATCCACGGCGGCGCCGGCGGCCTGCCCAACGTCGCCGTCGAAATTCGCCAGGACAACGTGTTCGACGAAGCCGGCCAGGTCTGGTGGGCGGACGCGCTGGGCGAGTCCTTCGCTGACATCCTGGCCATGGACAACCTCCACCGTGTCAACCGTTTCTAGGACCGTCTTGGCATTCACGCCCAAGCATCCCTATGATTGCCTCAGCGCCGCACCCCAACCGCCGTTGAAGCATGGCCTTTAAAGAACCCACCTTCACCATCGGCATCGAAGAAGAATACCTGCTGGTCGACCGGGAGACCCGCAACCTCGCGGTCGATCCGCCGGACACCCTGTTC
>JAJFIG010000031.1 GCA_021775195.1 Rhodospirillales bacterium
ACCGTGGACCTCCCTGCGTTAGTAACAGGGTTTGGTTGTTGCCCGGGGTCTGACAGGAGGATTCGATGGTACGCTTGAGCGATCTCCCCGACTATGAAGCCGACCATTTGCTGGCAAAGCCCTGTCCACCGTTCAAGACCCAGCCCTGGGTCTCGGGGCCACCGCTCGGGGAACGCCGCGTCGCCGTGGTGACGACGGCGGGCGTTCATTCTCCCGGCGAACAGACCTTCGACTTCATCGACACCAGTTACCGGGTGATCCCCGGCGACACCGACGGCAGCGACCTGCTGATGTCACACAGCTCGGTCAATTTCGACCGCAGCGGGTTCCAGCAGGACGTCAATGTGGTGTTCCCGATCGACCGGCTGCGGGAGTTCGAGGCGGCGGGCGAAATCGGCTCGTTGGCGCGGTTCCATTACGCCTTCATGGGCGCCGGTGCGCGGGCCGAGGATTTCGAGCCCGGGGCCCGCGAAGTAGCAGGACTGTTGAAGGAGGACCAGGTCAACGCCGTCCTGCTGTGCCCCGTATGACCCAACTGCACAACCGCCGTGAGCGCGTTGGGGCATTTCATCGAAGACGAAGGCATTCCGACAACCGGGATCAGTCTCGTCCGCGAACATACGGAAGGGTTTCGTCCGCCCCGCTTCCTTTGGGTTCCCTTCGAACTCGGCCGGCCTTTCGGCGCCCCCGATGATTCCGCGTTTCAGATGCGGGTGCTGCGCGCCGCTCTGGCCTTGTTGGAATCCGAAAACGGTCCTGTTCTGCTGGCGGATTTTCCCGAAGACGCCCCGGTAACGGGCGACGACGGCGAAGGCTGGGTCTGCCCCGTCAATCTTGCCCCGCCACCGAGAGAACGAAGCGAACTCGGCGCGGCGCTGGGGGCCGAAATCGGCGCCCTCGCCCCGTGGTACGAGTTGGCGGTTCGCACCCGCGGGCGCACGACGGCCGGCGCCAGTGGCCTGGACATCCAGAAAGCAGCTGAGTTTTTGGCCGGCTATCTGGAAGGTGAGCGCGGCAGTCCGCTCCCCGATGTTGGCGTGGCGGAAGCCCTGAAATTGACGTGCGAAGACATCAAGGCCTGGTATCTCGAGGCGGCGACCGCGCGGCCGGGTTCGCCACCGAGCCCTGTGTTGGCCGACTGGTTCTGGGGCGAGACCGTTGCCGGGCGCGCCCTTCTTGATCTCTACCGGGTTTGCCTGGACAGCGACGATGAACACCTGGCGACCTTTACCAAGGGCTATTTCCTCCCCCGCGCGCAGATGCATCGTCTCGAAGAATAGGCCGAACCGTGTGATCCGCGGCATTGTCGGCTGCTGATAATACCCCGCCGCCGTTGCCTCTGGACGGCCCGCCTTCTAGATGGTCATATGCCGCCCGATTGAAGGGAGTCCCCGCGTGAGCGCACCGTCCCCCGTTACCGACCGCTGGCAGTTCTGGATCGACCGCGGTGGCACCTTCACCGATGTCGTCGCCCGGCGCCCCGACGGCGTTCTCGTCACCCACAAGCTGCTGTCCGAGAACCCGGGACGCTACGCCGACGCGGCCCTCCAGGGCATCCGCGACCTTCTCGGCCTGAAGCCCGGCGCCCCCCTCACCGCGGACGCCATCGAGGCCGTCAAGATGGGGACCACGGTCGCCACCAATGCGCTTCTGGAGCGCAAGGGCGACCGCACCGTCCTGCTCATTACCAAGGGCTTTCGCGACCTGCTGCGCATCGGCTACCAGAACCGCCCGAACCTGTTCGCCCGGCGCATCGTCCTTCCCGAACTGCTTTACGAAAGGGTCATCGAGGTCGACGAGCGCTATTCCGCCGATGGCGAGGAGCTCGCCCCCGTCGACGTCGATGCCACGCGGAAAGCCCTCACCGACGCCTACGCCGACGGCATCCGTTCCGTCGCCATCGCCTTCATGCACGGCTACCGCCATCACACCCACGAGCAAACCGTGGCGGCCCTGGCCCGGGACGCCGGCTTCACCCAGGTCTCGGTATCCCACGAAGTCAGCCCCCTGATGAAACTCGTCGGGCGCGGCGACACCACCGTCGTCGACGCCTACGTCTCGCCCATCCTGCGCCGCTACGTCGACCGCATCGCCGCCGAGCTCGGCGGCGCCCGCCTGATGTTCATGCAGTCCAACGGCGGCCTCACAGACGCGCGCTTTTTCCAGGGCAAGGACAGCATCCTTTCGGGCCCCGCCGGCGGCATCGTCGGCGCCGCGCGCACCGCCGCCATGGCCGGCTTCGAGCGGATCATCAGTTTCGACATGGGCGGCACGTCGACCGACGTCGCCCACTTCGACGGCGAATACGAGCGCGCCTTCGAGACCCTGGTCGCCGGGGTGCGCATGCGCGCCCCGATGATGCGCATCCACACGGTCGCCGCCGGCGGTGGCTCGATCCTCCACTTCGACGGCGCCCGCTACCGGGTCGGCCCCGATTCCGCCGGCGCCGATCCCGGGCCGGCCTGCTACCGGCGCGGCGGGCCACTCGCCGTCACCGACGCCAACGTCATGCTGGGCAAGGTTCAGCCCGACTTTTTTCCCCGCCTGTTCGGCCCCGGCGGCGACGAGGCGTTGGACTCTGATATCGTGCACGAAAAGTTCATGGCGCTGGCCGCCGAGATCACCGCTGCCACCGGTGACGCGCGGACGCCCGAGCAGGTCGCCGACGGATTCCTCAGGATCGCCGTCGACAACATGGCCAACGCCATCAAGCAGATCTCCATCCAGCGCGGCTACGACGTCACCGAATACACCCTCAACTGTTTCGGTGGCGCCGGCGGCCAGCACGCCTGCCTGGTCGCCGACGCCCTCGGCATGACCCGGGTCCTCGTCCACCCCTTCGCCGGGGTGCTCTCGGCCTATGGCATGGGCCTGGCCGACCTCCGGGTCATGCGCGAGCGCGCCGTCGAAGCGGTCCTCGACGATGATCTCGTCAACAGTCTCGAAGAGACCCTCGACGGGATGGAGGCCGACGGCCGCGCCGAAATGGCCCGCCAGGGCGTCGAGCCGGCGCGGATGTCGGCCCTGCGCCGGGTTCTCCTGCGCTACGAGGGCACCGATTCCCCCCTCGAGATCGCCTTCGCCGGCCGCGATGCCATGGTCGCCGCCTTCGAGGATGCCCACCAGCAGCAGTACGGGTTCATCGCGCCCGAGAAGCGCCACATCGTCGAGGCCGTCGTCGCCGAGGTCATCGGCGCCGCCGCCGAGGCCGCCGACCCCGAGACCGAGGTCGAGACCGCTGCCGGGCAGCCCGACTCCCTGGCCCGGGTCGACGTCCACATGGACGGGGCGGCGCGCCCGACCGATATTTACGACCGCGAGGCCCTGCCCCCCGGCAGCCGCATCGCCGGCCCCGCCATCATCATCGAGGCCAACGCCACCACCGTCGTCGAGCCCGGCTGGGCGGCCGAGGTCACGGGCCGCGACCACCTGGTCCTGACCCGCGTCGAGCCCCGCCCCGGCCAGGCCGCCGTCGGCACCGATGTCGACCCGGTCATGCTCGAGGTCTTCAACAACCTGTTCATGTCCATCGCCGAGCAGATGGGCGTCGTCCTCCAGAACACGTCCTACTCGGTCAACATCAAGGAGCGCCTGGACTTCTCCTGCGCCGTCTTCAACCCCGACGGCGATCTGGTTGCCAACGCTCCCCACATTCCCGTCCACCTGGGCTCCATGAGCGAGAGCGTCAAGTCCGTCGTCCAAGAACGCCGTGGCACCATCGTCCCCGGCGACGTCTTCATGCTCAACACCCCCTATAACGGCGGCACCCACCTGCCCGACGTCACCGTCATCACCCCGGTGTTCGACGACGCCGGCGGGGAAATTCTTTTCTATGTCGCGTCCCGTGGGCACCACGCCGAGATCGGCGGCATCACCCCCGGTTCGGTGCCCCCGAACAGCACCCACATCGACGAGGAGGGGGTCCTCATCGACAACGTCCAGCTCGTCGCCGGTGGCCGGCTGCTGGAGAAGGAAGCCGAAGAGCTGTTCATGGCGGCGCCCTATCCGACCCGGAACTTCCATCAGAACCTGGCCGACCTCAAGGCCCACATCGCCGCCAACGAAAAGGGCGTCCAGGAACTGCGCCGCATGGTCGGCCATTTCTCCCTCGACGTCGTCCACGCCTACATGCGCCACGTCCAGGACAATGCCGAGGAATCCGTGCGCCGGGTCGTCGGCGCCCTCACCGACGGCCAATTCACTTACGAGATGGATTTCGGCGCCAGGATCGCGGTCGCCATCACCGTCGACCGGGAGGCCCGCGAGGCGGTCATCGACTTCACCGGCACCTCGCCCCAGCAGCCCAACAACTTCAACGCCCCGTCTTCCGTGTGCATGGCCGCCGTGCTCTACGTCTTCCGCACCATGATCGACGATGACATTCCGCTCAACGGCGGCTGCCTCAAGCCCCTCAAGGTGATCATCCCCGAGGGTTCCATGCTCAGCCCCCGCTATCCGGCGGCCGTGGTCGCCGGCAACGTCGAAACCTCCCAGGCCGTCACCGACGCCCTGATGGGGGCGCTGGGCATCGCCGGCGCTTCCCAGGGGACCATGAACAACTTCACCTTCGGCGACGACGCCGGCTACCAGAACTACGAGACCATCTGCGGCGGCAACGGCGCCGGGCCCGATTTCGACGGCATCAGCGCCGTGCACACCCACATGACCAACACCCGGGCCACCGACCCGGAGATCCTCGAATGGCGGTTCCCGGTGATCCTCGAGACCTTCACCATCCGCCCGGGCTCCGGCGGGGCCGGGCGCTACCGGGGCGGCGACGGGGTCATCCGCCGGGTCCGCTTCCTCGAGCCCATGACCGCCGCCATCGTTTCCGGCCATCGCCGCGTGCCCCCTTACGGCATGGCCGGCGGCAAACCGGGCCTGGTCGGGCGCAACACCGTCGAGCGCGTCGGCGGCAGCGTTGATGAACTTTCGGGCACCGACTCGGCCGAAATGAACCCCGGCGACGTCTTCGTCATCGAGACCCCCGGAGGCGGCGGATACGGTCCGCCGGGGTCGTAGCATGTCCGGTTTCCAAACCGCGTCCGCCCGCGGCGGTCTCGGGCTCGGCATCCTTTGCGGGTTTCTTGCCGTCGGCATCTGGGCCGGGCAGATTTCCGTCAACGCCGTGGCGATCCGTGGCGGTCTCAACACCTTCGACGTCACCGCCATCCGTGCCGTCGTTGCCGGGCTGGTCCTGCTGCCGGTTCTCTGGCGCGCCGGCTTCGCCGACCTCGGCGGCATCGGCTGGCGCCGGGGCTTCATCCTCGCCGCCTGCGCCGGCCCGCCGTTCACCCTGGTCAACGTCGGCGGGCTTCATTTCGCCCCGCCGGCCCATGCCGCCGTCATCAACCCCAGCCTGACGCCCTTTTTCACCACCCTCCTGGCGATTGCCGTTCTCCGCGTTCTGCCGCCCCGCGCCGCGGTGGCGGGGCTGGCGTTGATCGTTCTCGGCGTCGTCATCATCGGCTGGGAGGGCCTGACGGGCGGGGGCCGGCCGACGGCCTGGATCGGCGATATCATTTTGGCCTCCGGTGCCGTGTTGTGGGCCGGCTATACGGTCTTTTCCCAGCGCTGGGGCATCGACCCCCTTGTCGGAACCGCCGTCATCGCCTTCTACTCAATGATCCTCTACCTGCCGCCCTACCTGGCGATTGTCGGAACCGCGGCCCTCGACGCCGACGCCTCGATCCTGGTCCTGCAGGCGGTCTACCAGGGACTGATCGCCGGGGTCGGCTCGATTTTCCTCTATACCCGGGCGGTGGGGCTTCTCGGCGGCGCCCCGACGGCCCTGTTCGTCGCCCTGATCCCGGCCCTCGGCATCCTCATCGCTATCGCCACACTGGGCGAGGATCCGTCAACCCTCGAATGGACAGGCATGGCCGTGGTCACCGTCGGCATGCTCCTCGCCCTGGCCCCCCGGCGCGCCACCGGGTAATCAGGGGCAACCGCATCACCCCCCGGCCCTGGCGCCGACGACGATCACCCAGGTCTGCATGAAGAAGATTTCCCCGTCGCGGCGGAAGGAGCGCATCCCGGATTCGCTACCGCCGTCGATCTCGGCGGCCATCTCCTGGAGAATGCTTTCGCGGTCGGCAGCGGGGGTTTTGGTCAGATCGAACCAGTTGCCGGTGTTGACCTCGATCTCCCGCGATTCGGTGCTCACGGGACGCAGGCCGGCGCCCGCGACCAGGGCGACCAGGTCCGCCGCCGTGAAGGCCCAGGTGTGGGACGGGTCGCGCTGGCGTTCGAGCCTGTTGTAGGACTCGGCCAGCGCCGGGTCGTCGGGGGCCACCATGTCGATCACCGCGACCCGTCCGTCCGGGTTGCAAACCCGCGCCATCTCGCCCACCTGGACCCGGGGATCGGCGAAATGGTGAACCGCGAACCGGGTCACCACCCGGTCGAAGGAGCCGGCCTCAAAGGGAAGCCGTTCGGCGTTGCCCTCGGCGAACTCGATATTGTCCAGGCCTTCGGCGTTGGCCAATGCCCGGGCCTGGGCCAGCATCTCGGGCGTCAGGTCGAAGGCGGTCACGTGGGCGACGTGGGGCGCCATGGCGCGGCTCAGGTGCCCGGTCCCGGCGGCCACGTCGAGCACCGAGTGGTGGGACTCCAGGCCCAGGTTCTCGACCATCCAATTCAGGTAGTCCGCCCTGGCCAGGGTCAGGCCCGGTTCCCGGAAGCCGCCCGCCTGCTTGGCGAACTCCCGCTTGACCACGTCGGTCTGCTTTGAAGTCATCGGCCGTCCCCAACCGTCGCGCACTTGGCCAAAGGATGCCGGGGAAACGCCCCGCCGTCATTAACAATCGGAATTGCCGGGATGGGGCGGGTTTCGATCAGGGAAAGACCCTGTGATCGACGGCGCGGACCGCCCTTAATGTCCTCCATGCCGGTGTGATTATCTGCTATCGTCGCCCTCGATGTCTTTGCGTTCGCAGATCGTCATTACCATCTTGCTCGCGGCGGCGGTGGCCGGCGGCTGGTCCTGGTGGCCGGTCGGCGACAAAGGGGCCAAGCCCCTGGAACGGCCGGGCCAGCGGGCCGTGGCGACCCTGGTCCTGGTGGAGCCCGCCGAGGCGGCGGAAAACAGGATCCTCGTCCGCGCCATTGGTACCGGCGAGGCCCGCCGTTCGGCGACCATCCACGCCGCCACCGGCGGCGAGGTCACCCGCATCGACTTCGAAGCCGAACAGCGGGTCGCCAAGGGCAAGGTGCTGCTTCGCCTGGACGACAAGCATCAGCGTCTCGCCGTCCGCCTTGCCGAGGTGGCGGTGAAGGTGGCGGCACGGCAACTGAAGAGAGTGGAAAAACTGGCGCCGTCCGGGGCCGCGTCCATGGCCCGTCTGGAAACCGCGCAGACGGAACTGGAAAGCGCCAATCTGCGCCTCGACCAGGCCAAGGCGGAGCTCCGGGACCGCCGCGTCTACGCCCCCTTCGGCGGCGTCATCGGCCTCACCGGGATCGATGTCGGCGACCGCATCACTATCGACACGCCCATCGCCACCCTCGACGACCGCTCCTATATCAAGGTTGCCTTCAACGTGCCCGAGGAGTTCACCGGGTGGGTCGCCGTCGGCTCCCTGGTGACGGTGCGCCCCCGAACCAAGTCCGGGACCGGGATCCAGGGTGCCGTTTCCGCCACCGCAAGCCGCATCGATCCGCTGACCCGGTCCCTCAAGGTCGAGGCCGAGATCCCCAACACGGACGACTCCCTTCGCCCCGGTACCTCCTTCGAGGTCCGGCTTTCCCATGTCGGGAAGTCCTATCCCAGCGTGCCCGAGGTCGCCGTCCTGTGGAGCCGTGACGGCGCCTATCTCTGGCGCATCGAGGGCGACCGGGCGAGGAAGGTCTACGTCAAGGTCGTCCACCGTGACGCCGGCCGCATCCTCGTCGATGGACCGTTGAAGGTCGATGACCGGATCGTCGTCGAAGGGGTGCAGGGGTTGCGCCCCGGCCAGCGAGTGAAGACCCGGCCCTACGCCGCCGAAAAACCGGGCGTGATCAAGCCATCGGGCGCCGAAGGCCGATCCTGATGGTGAAGATCAGCGATCTTCCGGCGCTGTCGGTCCGGCGGCCGACCCTGGTCGTCGTCCTCAACCTGCTCATCATCATCGCCGGCCTGGCGGCGTTGTTCGGTGTCGAGGTGCGGGAGCTTCCCGACGTCGACCGGCCGACGGTTACGGTCCGCGCCTTCTTCGACGGGGCCTCGCCGGAAACCATGGACGCCGAGGTCACGAGCGTCATCGAAGGCGCCGTGGCGCGGGTCTCCGGCGTCAAGACCATCAACGCGGCGAGCGAGGAGAACAACTGCCGGGTCCGCGCCGAGTTCCTGCCCAACGTCGATCTCGACGTCGCCGCCAACGATATCCGCGAGGCCGTCGCGGCGATCGAACGCGACCTGCCGGAGGGCATCGAGGACATCACCATCGTCAAGGCCGATGCCGACGCCTCGCCGATCATCCGCCTGGCGCTGGTCAGCGAGCGGATGTCCCAAGAATCCCTGACCCGGCTGGCCGAGGACGACGTCGCGGCGGAGCTCTCGGCCATTCCCGGCGTCGCCAGCGTCGAGCTGTTCGGGGACCGCAAGAAGGTGCTGAGGGTGGTCGTCGAACCCATGCGGCTGGCGGGGTACGGGCTGTCCATCGACGACGTCGCGAAGGTCCTGAAAGGCACCAGCCTCGACGTGCCGGCGGGCAGCTTCAAGTCCGACGACCAGATGCTTCTCGTCCGCGCCGACGCCTCGGTCTGGAACCCCGTCGAGGTCGAACGCCTGCAGCTCCGCGATGACGTCAGGCTGGGCGACGTGGCCCAGGCCTTCTACGGCCCAGATGACGCGGAAAGTTATAGTCTTTTCAATGGCCGCAGGGTCGTCGGCCTGGGCATCGTCCGGCGCGCGAAATCGAACACGATTGCCATTTCCGATGCTGTCGACAAGACCATCGTGCAGATCAACAAACGCCTCGAGGACGTCGAGGTCGTGAAGATCTCCGACGACGCGCGGTTCGTCCGTGGTTCCGTCAAGGAGGTCATCCTCAGCCTCTCCATCGCGGTGTTCGTCGTGATCTCGGTCATCTACCTGTTCATGGGAAGCTTGCGCCCGACGATGATCCCGGCCGTCGCCATCCCCATTGCCCTCGTCGGCACCATCGCCGCCATCTGGCTCGCCGGCTTCTCCATCAATATCCTGACCCTGCTGGCCCTGGTGCTGGCCACCGGGATGATCGTCGACGACGCCATCGTCGTGGTCGAGAACATCGAGTGCCAGCGGGTCGAGCGCCGGCAACCCTTTGCCGCCGCCGTGATCGGCACCCGGCAGGTGTTCTTCGCCGTCCTGGCGACCACGGCGACG
>JAJFIG010000301.1 GCA_021775195.1 Rhodospirillales bacterium
TCCGCGAGGCCGTCGCCATCGGCTGCCCCGGCCCCAACCAGCTCAAGAGTTTCAGCCGTTGCGGCATGGGCCCCTGCCAGGGGCGGTTTTGCGGCCTCACCGTCAGCGAACTGATTGCCGCCCAGGTGCGCCGGCCGGTCGCCGAGGTCGGCTATTACCGCCTGCGCCCGCCGGTCAAACCCCTGCGCCTCGAGGAACTGGCCAGCCTCGAGCTGCCGCCCGCGGCGGAGTGAGCCGATGAGAGCGGTGCCCCGAACCGCCGATGCCGTCGTCGTCGGTGGCGGCCTGCACGGTTGTTCGGCGGCGCTTCACCTTGCCAAGCGCGGCGTGCGCGCCATCGTCGTCGAGAAGGATCACGCCGGCCGCCATGCCTCCGGCGTCAACGCCGGCGGTGTCCGCCGCCTCGGCCGCGCCCTGCCCGAAATTCCCCTCGCCGACGCTTCCATGGCCCTGTGGCGGGAGATCGCCGACCTCGTCGGCGACGACTGCGGCTTCGTCGTCAGCGGCCAGGTCAAGGTCGCCGAGACCGAGGCCGAACTGGCCGCCCTCACGACCCGCGCCGCCGAGGTCCGCGCCATCGGCTTCGACCATGAGGAGATCATCGACCGCGACGGCCTGCGCCAGCTTCTGCCGGCGGTGGCGCCCCACTGCGTCGGCGGCATGGTCGTCCGCGGGGACGGCCACGCCAATCCCTTCCGCACCACCCAGGCCTTCAAGCGCAAGGCCGCATCCCTGGGCGTGACGTTCCTGGAGGGTACGCCGGTGACCGGCGTGGTTCGGGAAGGCGGCGCCTGGCGGGTTGCGGTGCCGGGGGGATCCATCGAAGCGCCCGTCGTCGTCAACTGCGCCGGCGCCTGGGCCGGCCACCTCGCCGCCATGCTGGGCCAGCCGGTGCCCCTGGAGGCCCAGGCCCCGATGCTGATGATCACGGCGCGCATGCCGCCCTTCCTCGGGCCCGTGGTCGGTGCCCAGGGACGGGCCCTGTCGTTCAAGCAGTTCGCCAACGGCACCACGCTGATCGGCGGTGGCACCCGCGGCAGTGCCGAGCCCGGTCACAACCGCGCCAATCTCGACCTCGCCGGCCTCGCCGCCAGCGCCCGCACCACGGCCCACCTGTTCCCGATCATGCGCGCCGCAAAAATCGTCCGCTGCTGGGCCGGGATCGAAGGCGTCATGCCCGACGAGATTCCGGTGATCGGACCCGGCGCCGCCGACGGCGTCTTTCACGCCTTCGGCTTCTCCGCCCACGGCTTCCAGCTCGGCCCCGTCGTCGGCGGTATCATCGCCGAGCTGGTCACCACCGGCACCACCAATCTGCCTATCGCGCCTTTCCGCATCGACCGCTTCGGGCCCGTCGCCGATTTTTTTCGCCAGCCGCCGTCTAAACACTCCCCTTGCGCCGAAAAGGGTGCTTATAATTCCGCTCCCCCCTCGAGGTTCCCATGACCCGCTATTCGGTTTTCAGCCTCATTCGCCACGCCTTCCACGGTCACGCGCGCTGGCAGCGGGCCTGGCGCGATCCCGAGCCCAAGACCGACTACGACGTCATCATCGTCGGCGCCGGCGGCCACGGCCTCGCCACCGCCTATTACCTCGCCAAGGAGCACGGCATCACCAACGTTGCCGTCCTCGAGAAGGGCTACCTCGGCGGCGGCAACACCGGGCGCAACACCACCATCGTCCGCTCCAACTACATGATCCCGGGCAACACCGATTTCTACGAGTGGTCCATGAAGCTGTGGGAGGGCCTGAGCCAGGACCTCAACTTCAACGTCATGCTGTCCCAGCGCGGCCAGATCAACCTCGCCCATTCCAAGGCCCAGCTCGACGCCGCCACCCGCCGCGCCAACATCATGCGCCTCAACGGCATCGACGCCGAGATTTTCGACCGCGAGGAGGTCCGCCGCCGTATTCCCTTCCTCGATTTCTCCGCCAACGCCCGCTTTCCCGTTTTCGGCTCCCTCTACCAGCCCCGCGCCGGCACGGCGCGGCATGACGCCGTCGCCTGGGGCTATGCCCGGGGCGCCGACCAACGCGGCATCGACATCATCCAGCAGTGCGAGGTTACCGGCTTCCTGCGCCAGGAGGGCCGCGTCGTCGGCGTCGAGACCACCCGGGGCCCGATCCGCGCCCCCAAGGTGGGGATCGCCGTCGCCGGCCACACCAGCCACCTCGCCGCCATGGCCAACCTGCGCCTGCCCGTCGAGAGCACGGCGCTGCAGGCCTTCGTCACCGAATCCATCAAGCCCCTGCTCGACACCGTGGTCACTTACGGCGGGGCGCACTTCTACCTCAGCCAGTCCGACCACGGCGGCATGGTCTTCGGCGGCGACGTCGAGGGCTACAACACCTATGCCCAGCGCGGCAATCTTCCCGTCCTCGAGCACACCATGGCCAGCGGTGTTGCCCTGGTGCCCTGCCTGTCCCGGCTCAGGGTGCTGCGCCAGTGGGCCGGGGTCGTCGACATGACCATGGACGGCAGCCCCATCATCTGCAAATCCCCCGTCGACGGGCTCTACATCGACGGCGGCTGGAACTACGGCGGCTTCAAGGCGACCCCGGCCTCGGGCTGGACCTTCGCCCACACCATCGCCCACGACAGTCCCCACCGCCTGAACGAGAAATTCACCCTCGAGCGCTTCGCCACCGGTCATCAGCTCGACGAAAAGGGTGTCGGCCCGACACCTCACGGACACTAGGACTCGAAACGGTCATGTTCAGAATCCCTTGTCCCTATTGCGGCGTCCGCCACCACGCCGTGTTCTGCTACGGGGGCGACGCGTCGCCCCCCCGGCCCGGGCAGGCCGAGACCGACGCGGGCGTCTGGGCCGACTACGTCTTCATCCGCGACAACCCTCGCGGCCCCCTCTGGGAATACTGGCATCACGCCCACGGCTGCCGCCAGTGGCTGCGTGTCGAACGCGACACCCTGACCCACGACATCCTGCGCGCCCTGCCCGCCCGGGAGAAAACGCCGGCGCCCGAAGAGACAGGGGGCGAGCCGTCATGACCCAGCCCTTCCGCCGCGACACGGGCGGCGCCATCGACCGCGACCGCCCCCTCGACTTCACCTTCGACGGCAGGCCCTACCAGGGCTTCGCCGGCGACACCCTGGCCTCGGCCCTGCTCGCCAACGGCGTCCATCTGGTCGGGCGCAGCTTCAAGTACCACCGGCCCCGGGGCATCCTCTCAGCGGGATCCGAAGAGCCCAACGCCCTGGTCACACTCCGTGACGGCGCCCGCCGCGAGCCCAACGTCCGCGCCCCCGTGGCCGAGCTCTACGACGGCCTCGCCGCCACCAGCCAGAACCGCTGGCCGTCCCTGGGCTTCGATCTCCTGGCCACGACCCGCTTCCTCGCCCCCTTCCTGCCGGCGGGGTTCTATTACAAGACCTTCATGTGGCCGGCGTCCTTCTGGGAGCCGGTCTACGAGCGCATCGTCCGCGCCGCCGCCGGCCTCGGGTCGGCCTCCACCGAGCCCGACCCCGACCGCTACGAGAAGGCCCACGCCTTCTGCGATGTTTTGGTGGTCGGCGCCGGACCCGCCGGCCTTTCCGCCGCCATCGCCGCCGGCCACGCCGGCTGCCGGGTCCTCCTCGTCGACGAGCGCCCCTGGCTCGGCGGCACCCTCGGCTTCAGCCGCGAGGACGTCGGCGGCCGCCCGGCGGATGAAGCCGTCACCGCCATGGCCGCCGAGATCGAGGCCATGGACGCGGTTACCGTGATGACCCGGACCACCGCCTTCGGCGCCTACGAGGACAACGTCTTCGGCCTCCTCGAATCCATCGGCGACCATGTGGCCGAGCCCGCGCCCCACCAGCCCCGCCAGCGCATGTGGACCGTCCGCACCCGCCACGCGGTGTTCGCCACCGGCGCCATCGAGCGTCCCCTGGTCTTCGACGGCAACGACCTCCCCGGCATCATGCTCGCCTCCGCCGCCGCCGCCTACGCCAACCGCTACGCCGTCAATCCCGGCCGCCGCGCCGTGGTCTTCACCAACAACGACAGCGCCTACCGTCCCGCCTTCGACTTGGCCGAGGCCGGCATCGAGGTCACCGCCATCATCGACGCCCGCC
>JAJFIG010000302.1 GCA_021775195.1 Rhodospirillales bacterium
GACCGGCTGGTCGCACGTCTGTCGCCGGGCAATCGGGCACATGCCGAAAAGATCTGGGAGCTGGCCGGGCCCGGGTACCGGCCCATCGACTGGCATCTCGACTTCCGTTCCGGCTACCGCTGGTCGGAGGCGGACTGGCACGGCGCCATTGCCTACGGTCATGAACCCGGAGTCGACGTCAAGGTGCCGTGGGAACTGGCACGCCTGCAGCACCTGCCGCAACTGGCCCTGGCTCATATCCTGGCGCAGGCAGGGACGGCGGGATTCGAGGCGCCGGAGGTCTACCGCGACGCCTTCCGCGACCAGGTGGCCGATTTCCTGGCCGCCAACCCGCCACGTTTCGGCGTCAACTGGGCGAGCACCATGGACGTGGCGATCCGCGCCGCCAACCTGTTGCTGGCCCTGGACCTGTTCCGCCGCCACGGCGCCCGCTTCGAGGATGGCTTCTTAGCCGAGGTGGAGGCGGCGGCGCGAGCCCACGGCCGGCACATCGCCGCTCACCTGGGCTGGCACCCGCGGCGGCGGGGAAATCACTACCTGACCGGGATCGCCGGGCTGCTGTTTGTCGCCGCCTACCTGGAGCGCACGCCGGAAACCGACTGCTGGCTGGCGGTTGCCGTCCGGCAACTGATCAACGAGGTCGAGCGCCAGTTCACGCCGGACGGCGCCTGCTTCGAGGCGTCCACCAGCTATCACCGGCTGTCGGCGGAGGCGGTGGCCTACGCCACCGCCCTGGTGCTGGGCCTGCCCGACGACAGGAAGGCGGCGCTGACCGGCTACGATCACCGGCCGTGGCGGAGCCGCCCTCCCCTGGCCGCCGCGCCCCTGCCCCTCCACCCGCTGCCTGGGGCAGCGGCCGAGGACGCGACATCACCGTTCCCGGCATGGTATTTCGAACGCTTGGCGGGCATGGCCCGCTTCACCCGGCACTTGACCAAGCCCAACGGGCGGGTGGCGCAGATCGGCGACGCCGACAACGGCCGGTTCTTCAAGCTTGTACCCGCCTGCGTGCGAACGGCGGGCGAGGACGGCCCAGTCGATGATCCCCTGGATCACCGCCATCTGATTGCCGCCATCAATGCCCTGTTCGGAGACGAGGACGCTGACGCCGGCACCTTGGAAGCGGCGATGATCCGGGGTCTGGCGGGAGGCGTCACGGTCAGTGGAAGCGGGGCCACGGAGGACCCTGCGGTGGCAACAGCGGGTGGCGACGGAAACCCGGTGGTCGTCTGGGAGCGCGAGATCGTCATCGATCCGCCCGACGGGTCCGCCTTGGACGGGCTTCAAATACAGGCCTATCCGGATTTCGGCCTTTACGTCTGGCGTTCGGCGCGCCTGTTCCTGTCGCTGCGCTGCGGGGCGGCCAGCCACGACGGCCTCGGCGCCCATGCACACAACGACCAACTGGCCATGGAACTCAACGTCGACGGGACGGACTGGGTGGCCGACCCGGGGAGCTACGTCTATACCGCGGCGCCGGAGCTTCGCAACGCCTACCGTTCGGTCACGGCCCACGCCGCACCGCGGAACGGATCACGGGAGCCGGGGCGCCTGGACGGGGGACCGTTCCGCCTCGAGGACACAGCCCAAGCCCGGTGCCTGCGATTTGATGACAGCGGGTTTCACGGCGTTCACCGGGGATATGGGACGCCGGTTCATCGGAGCGTCACCATTGCCGGGGGCCGCATCATCGTCGCTGACGGGACGGAAACGACCGGAAATCCGGAATGCCAGCGGTTCGTGGTCAGGAGCCCGCAGGAACTGAGTGACGTGTTCGGGCTCGCCCTGCCCTTCTGCCCCGGATACGGACGCCAGGCGCCGTCCAATTAAATCCTAGGACACGAGAACCAGATGATTGCCGGGGGCGGGTATGGACGGCCCGCCGAAGAACCGGGCCGCGGCATGCGCGAGCGCATCCTCCGGATTGTTAGGGATATTATTTAGACGCCCTATCCACAGGATCAGGCAATGTGGTCGGCCAGTTTCTCGCCGTTGCGGACGCAGTCGGCGACGGAGATGCCGTCGCGCCAGTTGGCGCGGAAATGGAGGCCGGGGTGGTCCTCGAGGAGGCCGTCGATGCGGGCGATGCGCTCCAGGTGGCCGAGGACGTACTGGGGGATGGCGCGTTCCCAGCGGGTCAGGTGGACCATGGCCGGTTCGCCGGCGGCGCCGAGCGAACGGGCAAGGTCGTCGCTGAGACATCGGGTCACGGCGCTGTCGTCAAGGGCGACGGCGTCGCCGTCCATGGCACCGCCGATGAAGGTGGTAATCAGCACCCGGCCGGCGGGCGCCCGGCCTGGAAAGAGGGTCGAACTGAAGAGGCCACCCAGGATGCGCACGCCTTCGCGGCGGGGAACCAGGAAGCCGAAGCCATCGAGCGCGTGGCCGACGCGTTTCGGGTCATAGCCCATCCCGGCGGAGACGATGGGAGCGTAGGCGATGTCGCGGAGTTCGCCAGCGGCCTCGGGCGAAAGAGAGGTGATGAGGTCGGCGGCGGCGGCAGCGGGGACCGCGAGGATTACATGGCGGGCCTCGATGACGCCGGACTCCGTCGGCGTCCCCCAGGCGACGCGCCAGCCGTCCTCAGCCGGTTCGAGACCGACCATGCGGCAACCGGTGCGCACGCTCCCCGCCGGCAGGCGTTCGGCGATGGTCCGGGGCAGCACCTCCATACCGTCATCGAAGGACACCAGGCGGCCAGGCGGGCCGGCGGCGGCCTTAGCCGCCTTGCCCAGTGCAATGGCACCGCGGATCAGGGAACCATGGTCGCGCTCGAGGGCATAGATCTTGGGAACGGCGGCCCGCACGGAAAGGGTCCGGGGGTCGCCGGCATAGACGCCGGAGACAAAGGGCTCGATGGCGTAGTCGAGGAACTCGGGCCCGAGGCGGCGGGTGACGAACTGGGCGATGGTTTCCTCGCCCTTGCCCCGACCGATGAAGGGCTCGCCGAGCAGGCGCAGCTTGGCCGCGAGGGAGAACAGGCGCGTCGCGATCATCGCCGGGGGCGAAGTCGGCAGGGCGCGCAGTTGTCCGCCGCGCATGACGAAGCGCTTCTTGGCGGCAGTACCGGCGGCCATCAGGCTATCGGACAAGCCGACGTCCCCGACCAGCCGGCCGAGGGCGTCGTCCTCGCTTTCCGGCTTCTGCAGGGTGGAATTGGGACCGTGTTCGATGAGGTAGCCATCGAGGTGTTCGCTGGCGATGACGCCGCCGACCCTGTCGGCGCGCTCGAGCACCTGGACCGGAAGCCCCTTGCGGTGCAGGAACCAGGCCGCCGAGAGGCCGGAGATGCCGGCGCCGATGACAACGATCATGATGCTTTCCGATGGTCTGCCGCCAAGGATACCCTATGAATATCCGCCGCCGGGGCCCAGGCAAATGAAAATCGGCGGGCCGACCCTTTCAATGATGGAGGATGCGATGAGCGACGCGCGGTACGACCAAGGCATGAAAGCCCGCCGGGAGGTTCTCGGGGATGCCCATGTGGACCGTTCCCTGGCCCAGGCGGACGAGCTGACCAAGCCTCTGCAGGATCTGGTGGTCGAATACGGCTGGGGGGCCATCTGGACCCGGCCGGGGCTGGACCGGCGGACCCGCAGCCTGATCAACATCGGCATGCTGACCGCCCTGAACCGGCCACACGAACTGGCGGTTCACCTCAAGGGCGCCCTGAACAATGGCTGCAGTCGTGAAGAAATCGTCGAGGCAACCCTGCAGACCGCCGTCTACTGCGGCCTGCCGGCGGCCCTGGATACCATGCGCCGTGTCAAGCAGGTCTTCGAGGATCACGACGGCGCGTAGCCGGTGACCATGGGCCAGATGCGGTCGTGCTTGGTGAACAGGATGACAAGGAGGTCACCGGGGCCGGCCATGTCGAGAGCCGCCGCCACGGCCTCGTCCTCGACGGGAATGACGCTGATGCGGTCGGCGGGAATGCCCTCGGCGAGCAGAGTGTCGCGCAGCATCTCCGGCACTTCCGAAGGCTCGCGATCCTTGAGGTCGTCCTCGCGGCAGCAGACGTAGTGGTCGTAGTGCCCGGCGGCGGTGCGCGCCAGGTCGTGAATCTGGCGGTCGGGATGGCGGCCCGAGGACTTGAAGACGAGGATGCGCCGGCCCGAATGCTCGAGGCGCTCGACCAGCCGGTTGATCATCTCCAGCCCCGGGGGATTGTGGGCGTAATCGACGATCACCTTGAAAGGCAGGCCGTCGAAAATGTTGAGGCGGCCCGGGGTATCCTCGAAGGTGCAGGCGAAATCGCCGAGGGCGGCCCGGATGTGGTCCGTGGATTTGCCGAGGCCGTGTGCGATGGCGACGGCGAACATGGCGTTCTGGACATTGTGGGTGGCGATGCCGCCGAAGGTCGCGGGAATGTCACGGGCGGCGATGATGTCGACGGCGGTGCCGCCGTCGTGGAGGATGATCATCAGCCCTCCTATTTCGGGACCCAGGGTAACCGCCGGGCCATCGGCCGCGAGATGCTTGGCGACCAGCGGATTGTCCGCCTTCATGGTGACGTAGCAGAGGCGCTGGGCACGGGAAGCCTCGGCCATGCGGACACATAAGTCGTCGTCGGCGTTGAGGACCACCATATCCCGGGTCACCTGGACCACCAGGGACTTGACCCGGGCCAGTTCCTCCAGGGTGCGGATGCCGTCGAGGTCGACGTGGTCGTCGTCGATGTTGAGGACGGCGCCGACGTCGCAGCGGTCGAACCACAACCCGCGGCGGATGATTCCCCGGCGCGCCGTTTCCAGGACGGCAGCGTCGACGCTTGGATCCCGGAGCACGAGGCGGGCGCCGGAAAATCCCGCCGTGTCCTCCTTGACGATCAACTCGCCGTCCACGTAAACGCCGTCGGAGGAGCAGAAACCGACGGTATGCCCGGCGGCCTCGAGGATACGCGTCACCATGCGCGTGGTTGTGGTCTTTCCATTGGTGCCGGTGATGGCGGC
>JAJFIG010000303.1 GCA_021775195.1 Rhodospirillales bacterium
TCGGCGACGCGGCGGGCATCGGCGGCACCCTTTTGGGGATCGAAACGCTCGACGAACCGGGCTCCGATGCGCGACAGGAAGACACCGGAAACCACATTGCCCCGGAGTTCGGCCTTGGCGACAAAACCGAAGGGACGCGGCAGGGCCGCCAGGAGGACGGGGCCGTCGATGTAGCTGGAATGGTTGGCGGTAAAAACGCAGGGCTGGTCCACGGTTGGCAGGTTTTCGAGGCCACGCACGGTGAGGCTGATGCCGGCGGCACCAAACAGGCAGCGGGCGCCGGCGCGGGCCATGGCCCAGCACCATGAGGAACGGGGCTGGATGGCGACCAGACCCCAGACAAACGGCGCCAGCAGATAGAAAAGCCCATGGGCGTAGGCGGCGTAGAGCCAGGCCGCGAGGCGACGCCCGGCGCGGCCGGTCCGGGACACCAGCCCGGCGACGGCGAGGCGGGCGATCTGCAAGCGGACGGTGGGCCGGGGTTTGCCGATGAGGCCGCGTTCATAGATCTCGCGGCTGGCGGAGCGGCGGATTTTGCCGCTGGAGGTCTTGGGCACGGTGTTGGGAGGCGCCAGGACGACATCGTCGGCGGGGCCGCCGGCGAGATCGGCGGCAAGGGCATTGATGTCGGCGTGGAGCTCGGCCCGTTCCCGGGGATCCCGCTTGCGGCTCTCGGCGAGGATGATCAGACGCTCGGTGCCGGTGGCCGGATCGGCGCTGCCGAAGACGGCGACGTTGCCCCGGCGGATACCGGCGACGGCGCCGACGGCATCCTCCAGTTCGGCGGGATAGATGTTGCGGCCGGCGCGGATGACGATGTCCTTGTCGCGCCCGGTGATGTGAACGTCGCCTCCCGCGACATAGCCACGATCGCCGGCATCCAGCCAATCACCGTCGAACAGCCGGGCGGTCTCGTCGGGGTCGCGGAGGTATCCGCTGGTCGCCGACGGGCCCCGGAACTGAAGGCGCCCCTCCTGGCGCTCCGGAAGTTCGCGGCCGGCGGCGTCGACGACGCGGAGCTGATGTCCGGGCAACGGGCAGCCGCAGGAAACGAAGCCGAGGGCATTGCCGTCGCCGGGGGCGGCGGGGGCGGCCCGGCCCGAGGCCATGAAGGGCCGGCGGCGGACGCGGTCGACGGCGGCGCCACGGCCGAGGGGGGTGAAGGCGAGGCCGACGGAACATTCGGCCAGGCCATAGACCGGCATCATGGCGTCGGCGCGGAAACCAACCCCGGCAAAGCGCCGGGTGAAGCGGTCCATGGTGTCGGGGTTGACCGGCTCGGCGCCGTTGAAGGCAACCCGCCAGGAGCTCAGGTCGAGGCCCTCCAGATCCTCGTCAGCGAGACGCCGCAGGCACAGCTCGTAGGCGAAATTGGGGCCGCCGGAAATGGTGGCGCGGTGGCGGTGGATGGCCCACAGCCACCGCTGGGGGCGGGCGAGGAAGGTCAGCGGCGACATGATGACAAGCTGACAGGCGTGATAGAGACTGCCGAGCCAGGACCCGATCAGCCCCATGTCGTGGTAGAGGGGCAGCCAGCTGACGCAGACGTCGCCGGGATGGACGTCGAGGGCGGCTCCCATGGCGCGGATGTTGGCGAGCAGATTGGCGTGGGTGAGGACGACGCCCTTGGGGTTGCCGGTGCTGCCCGACGTGAACTGCACGAAGGCGGTGTCCCGGGGCCCGAGGACAGGTGCCGCGCCGGTCCCGCCGCCGGCGGCAAGCTCGTCGGGGGTGACCACGTCCCGGAGCGTCGGCACCTGGGCCCGGAGCTGGCCGGCGAAGCGCTTGGCGCCGCTCAGGGTGATCATCATGCCGGCAAGGCAGGTCTTGGCGATGGTGACGTGGCGGCGAAGGTGCTCCTCGATCTGGGCCGGGCGGCCCGGCGGATAGATGGGAACGGGAACGGCGCCGGCCATCAGGACGCCGAAAAAACTGAAAAAGTAGTCGCGGCCGGTGGGCAGCATGATGATGACGCATTCGCCGGGTTCCACATCCAACCGGCGGAGCCCGGCGGCGATGCGGCCGGCGCCCACCACGAGGGCGCCGTAGGTGATGACCTCGCCATCGCCTTCGTCGCTGTAGAAGCGGATGTGGGGGCGGTCGGGATGGGTCGCGGCGTGCCAGGCGAGGACATCGACCAGGGTCCGGGCGGTGACCGGCGCCGCCTCGGCCTCGCCAAGAACCAGATCGCCGGCATCACCAGCGGCGAAGGCGCCTCGCCGGCCGGTGGCGCCGAGCACGGCGCGAACCAGGTCGCGGGGGGTTTCGACGCTGGAAAACACCTGCTCGGGCAGGGCAACGTCGAAGATGCGTTCGACGCGGGCAACCAGTTCGACCCGCGCCAGGCTGTCGAGGCCCAAATCGCGGTCGAGGGAACTGTCGAGAGTTACGGGACCGGCGAGGTGCTGGCGGGGATGAAGCTCGGTGGCGACGTCGCGGACGGCATCGAGCAATCTGGCGGCCGTCGCGGCGGTATTTTCCGAACTCTCGCGGTCGGTCACGGTAGGCCTCGCGTTTCCGGGCCTCGCTTCCGTCCCGGTGGGTGTCAGCCGGTGCGGACGAACTCGAAGTAGAGGGCGCGGGCCCTGTCGTAGACCGGGCCGGCGGGCATGGCATGATTCTCCAGCCGCACGCAGGGCGCCACCTTGTAATAGTTGCCGGTGCAGAAGAGCTCATCGGCCTCGAGCAGTTCGGCGAAATCGATGGAGCGCTCGATGACCTCCAGTCCATCGCCGCGAAGCAGCCCGGCGACACGCTGGCGGGTGATGCCGTTGAGGAAGGTGCCGGTGGGCACCGGGGTGTGGACGACGCCATCCTTGACCATGAACAGGTTGGCGAACGAGAACTCGGCGACGTTGCCGTTGGCATCCAGGGTCACGGCGGTGTCGAAGCCCTTGGCCCGGGCCTCGGCGACGCCGCGGGCGACGTTGGGATAGAGGCACGACGCCTTGGCCTCGGTGGGCGCCATGTTGCGCCCCGGGCGCCGGTACTGGGTCAGGCAGGCGCTGAACCCGTCGGGGTCGGGGATGGGGGATTGGTAAAGGATGAGGACGAAGCGCGTGCTCTCCGGTTCGGGGACGATGAACCCGTCCTCGGCATAGAACATGGGGCAGATGTAGAGGGAGGCGTCGTCGGGGTACTGGCGGATACCCTCCCAGCACAGGGCCTCGATTTCGGGTCCGGTGATGGTGGGAGCGAGATCGAGGATGCGGGCGGACTTGATCACCCGGGCGCAATGGCGATCGAGGTCGGGCGCCTTGCCGGCGATGGCCCTGGCGCCGTCGAAGACGGTGGACGACAACCACATGGCGTGGTTCTGGGGACCAAGAACGCGGGGATTGCCTCTTTTCCAGACGCCGTCGACGTAGGCCAGCGGGTCAGTAACGGGGGCTTTCGACATGGCCCGCCTCCTAGCGGATTCTGTCCACTACGTTGGGATGATCGGGAACGACAGAATATCGGGCGCGCCGGGGGCCGCCAACCGGTTGTTGAAAAATTTGCCCGTGAAAGATCGGCGGCCGGTCTACTGGCTGGCCCAGACGATGCGGGCGATCCAGTCGATTTCGTCGACCGCCAGGTTGCGGTCATCGTGAAGGGGGCTGAAGGACTGGAGCTCGAGCTTGCGGGCCGAGCGGCGGGCGAGGCGCATGGCCATGACGTCGCCGGACCGGGTCTTGGCGACGACGCGGTCGCCACGGCGGACATGGCCCTGGGGCGAAACGATGATTGTGTCGCCGTCACGGTAGACGGGCTCCATGCCGTTGTCGCTGATTTCCAGAGCGTAGGCATGGGGGTCACCAAGGCCGGGGAAGGAAATCTCGTCCCAGGATTCGCCGATGGGATGGCCGGAGTCATCGAAATAGCCGCCGGCGGCGGCCTGGTTGAACCCGATTACGGGGAGATTGCGGTAAATGCCGGTGCCCTCGCCGACGTAGGAAACAAACTCGCCGAGGCTGGCCCCGGTGGCGCTGAGGACCTTGGAAATGCTCTCGGTGCTGGGCCAGCGCAGCTTGCCCTCGCGGGTGGTGCGCTTGCTCTTGTTGAAGGTTGTGGGATCGAGACCGGCGCGGCGGGCCAGTCCCGAGGCGGACAGTCCGTGCTCCCGGGCCAATCGGTCGATGGCCCGCCAAATATCCGAATGACGCAGCATGGGAACATCGTCTTATAAACTGGGTATTTTTGCATTAGGAACGTATGCCTTTTTTAACCTGACTTCGGCATACAACCTTATGTTTTTAAACATTTACCCAAAATTGCATGAGAAAATCATCCTGCGAAATATTGCATAAAAGAGCTGAATTCTGGGAACGCCGACCGCCGTGGCGACGGTGGCCGGCCGAGCCTTGGCGCAACTTCGCGCCGAGCGCCGAAACCCGTTTACGCCGCCTGGCGGCGTTCGCGGATGATCTCCATGATTTCGGCGGCGGCGGTTGGAATGTGGGTGCCCGGGCCGTAGACGGCGGAGACCCCAGCCTCGTACAGGAACTGGTAATCCTGCACCGGGATCACGCCGCCGCAGACGACCAGGATATCGTCGGCGCCGGCATCGCGGAGCTCGGCGATCAACGCCGGAACCAGGGTCTTGTGGCCGGCCGCCTGGGAGGACACGCCGATGACGTGGACGTCGTTCTCGACGGCTTCGATGGCCGCCTCCTCGGGGGTCTGGAACAAGGGACCGATGTCGACATCGAAGCCGATGTCGGCGAAGGCCGTTGATATCACCTTGGACCCCCGGTCGTGGCCGTCCTGGCCCATCTTGACTACCAGCATGCGCGGCCGGCGGCCGACCTCGTGGGCGAAGGCCTCGACCTGCTGGCGGATGGCATCGAAACCGGCGTCACCCTCGTAGGCCGACCCGTAGACGCCGGAAATGGAGCGAATCTGAGCCCGGTGGCGGCCATAAACCTTTTCCAGGGCATCGGATATTTCACCCACCGACGCCCGGGCCCGGGTGGCCTCGATGGAGAGCGCCAACAGATTGCCGCTTTCGGTTTCGGCGGCCTTGGTCAGGGCGTCCAGGGCCGCCCGGCAGGCGGCATCGTCGCGGCTTTCCCGAATCCCATCGAGGCGCGCGATCTGGTTCTCGCGGACGGCGGTGTTGTCGACGTCGAGGATATCGATCTCGTCCTCGTCCCCGGGAGCATACTTGTTGACGCCGACCACGGTCTCCTCGCCCAAGTCGATGCGCGCCTGCCTGCGCGCCGCCGCCTCCTCGATGCGCTGTTTGGGCATGCCGTCCTCGACGGCCCTGGTCATGCCGCCAAGCTCCTCGACCTCGGCGATGAGGGCACGGGCCTCGCCGGCCAGGGAGGCGGTCAGGCTTTCAATGTAAAAGCTGCCGCCCAGGGGGTCGACGACGTCGGTGATCCCCGACTCCTCGGCGAGGATCAACTGGGTGTTGCGGGCGATGCGGGCCGAGAACGGCGTTGGCAGGGCGATGGCCTCGTCGAGGGCGTTGGTGTGCAGACTCTGGGTGCCGCCGAGCACCGCCGCCATGGCTTCGACGGTGGTGCGGATGACGTTGTTGTAGGGGTCCTTGGCGGTCAGCGACACGCCCGAGGTCTGGCAGTGGGTGCGCAGCATGGACGAGCGCGGATCCTTGGGCGCGAACTGCTCCATGAGCTCCCACCACAAAAGCCGCGCGGCGCGCAGCTTGGCCACCTCCATGAAGAAATTCATGCCGATGGCAAAGAAGAAGCTCAGGCGGGGCGCGAACTGATCGACGGTCAGGCCCTTGGCCTTTGCGGCGCGCACGTACTCCAGCCCATCGGCGAGGGTGAATGCGAGTTCCTGCACGGCGGTGGCCCCGGCCTCCTGCATGTGATAGCCGGAAATGGAGATGGAATTGAACTTGGGCATGCGGTGCGTCGTGTGTTCGATGATGTCGGCGACGATCCGCATGCTGGGCTCGGGTGGATAGATGTAGGTGTTGCGGACCATGAATTCCTTGAGGACGTCGTTCTGGATCGTGCCCGAGAGCTTCTCCGGCGAAACCCCTTGCTCCTCGGCGGCGACGATAAATGCCGCCATGTTGGGCAGCACCGCGCCGTTCATGGTCATCGACACACTCATCTTGTCGAGCGGAATGCCGTCGAACAGGATCTTCATGTCCTCGACGGAATCGATTGCAACGCCCGCCTTGCCCACGTCGCCTACCACGCGGGGGTGATCGCTGTCGTAGCCGCGGTGGGTCGCGAGGTCGAACGCCACGGAAAGGCCCTTCTGACCGCCGGCCAGATTCTTGCGGTAAAAGGCGTTGCTCTCTTCGGCGGTGGAGAACCCGGCATACTGGCGCACCGTCCAGGGCCGGTTCGCGTACATGGTGGCGCGCACGCCGCGCAAATAGGGCGCAAATCCGGGCAGGCTGTCGATCGCCTCCAGGCCCTCGAGGTCCGCCACCGTATAGAGCGGCTTGACC
>JAJFIG010000304.1 GCA_021775195.1 Rhodospirillales bacterium
GGTCCCCGGGCGATTCAAGGATTATATCAGCACGCCGAAGCCCAACGGATACCACTCGCTGCACACCGGCGTCTTCGGACCCGAGCGCCAGCGCATCGAAATCCAGATCCGAACCGTCGAGATGCACGACATCGCCGAACACGGCGTTGCCGCCCATTGGCACTACAAGCAGGGAGGGGGCAGGACCGAGGGACGCCAGTACCGTTGGGTCCGTGAACTCCTGGACATTCTCGAGCATGCCGCCGGCCCGGAGGAATTTCTCGAGCATACAAAGCTGGAGATGTTCCAGGATCAGGTGTTTTGCTTCACACCGAGAGGCGACCTGATCAATCTGCCCCGCGGGGCGACGCTGGTGGACTTTGCCTACGCCGTACATTCCGAGGTCGGCGACACCTGCGCCGGGGCCAAGATCAACGGCCGCATGATGCCGCTGAGAACCGAACTCAAGAACGGCGATCAGGTCGAGATCATTACCTCCAAGGCCCAGACCCCGTCTCCGACCTGGGAGCGGTTCGTTGTTACCGGCAAGGCACGGGCCCGCATCCGCCGCTTCATCCGCATCAAGGAGCGCGAACAATACATCCACCTGGGCCGGGCCATTCTGGAAAGGACATTCCGCGACGAAGGATACGAGTTCTCGACCAAGGCCCTGTCCGGCGTGATCAAGATATTCAAGGCCGACAGCGTCGAAACCCTCTGCGCCGACGTCGGAGCCGCCCTGCATACCGGCCGCGCGGTCATCGAGGCGGTTTTCCCGGCCATCAAGAAAAAGCGCAAGGACGAGAAGGTGGTGCCCCTGGCCCGCGCCCGCGGCCGCAAGGGCGCGAAAAAGGGCACCGCCATCCCCATCAAAGGACTGATCCCCGGGATGGCGGTTCATTTCGCCGGCTGTTGCCATCCCCTGCCGGGCGATCGCATTGTCAGTATCGTGACCACGGGCAAGGGCGCCACCATTCACACCATCGACTGCGAAACCCTCGAAAAATATGCCGATGAGCCGGAGCGGTGGCTTGATGTTTCCTGGGAAACCGACAGTGAAGCCCCTGACATTCATGTTGCCCGTGTCAGCCTGACCGTGCTCAATGCACCGGGAAGCCTGGGCAATCTCTCCATGGTCATCGCCAAAAACGGCGGCAACATTTCGAACCTGAAAATCATCAACCGCTCCTCCGATTTCTTCGATCTCCTCATCGACATCGAGGTCCACGACGTAAAGCACCTGACAAACATCATCGCGGCGCTCCGGGCGACGCCGGCCGTGAATTCGGTGGAGCGAGCCCGCGGTTAAACGAGGTCAACGGGCCCCCTTCTCGACCGGTCCGTGATTATTTAATATTGACGCCATGTTCAGACGACGGACGAATTTGACTCCAGGACAAAGGTTGCGGGAATTCCTGTGGCCCCGTGCCGGTTGGGACCGGTCGACACGTTATGTCTTGCACCGCATGGCGCGCCTTCCCGGCACGCCCTATTCCATTACCGCCGGATTTGCCTGCGGCGCCGCCGTTTCCTTTACACCCTTCGTCGGGCTCCACTTCGTTTTTGGCGGCATCCTGGCCTGGATCATCCGCGGCAATATCATTGCCTCGGCCATCGGCACGGCCGTCGGCAATCCGTGGACCTTTCCGTTCATCTGGATATGGGTTTACCGGCTCGGCATCTGGCTCGGGGCAGGCGAGGATTCCCGCACCGCGGAGGACTTGGATTTCAGCGAGCTGTTCGGCGCCGTTCTCGAAGCAATGCTGAATTTCAATTTCAGCTACCTGATGGACACCGCCGCGCCTATCCTGTGGCCCATGTTCGTCGGCAGTATTCCAACCGCCATCTTTGTCTGGATCGCCTTTTACCTGCCATTGAAGCCGATTGTCGCGAGTTACCAGAAGCGCCGGCACCAGCGCCGCTCGCGGCGTAACGCGGCGATGAAACCTATGGAGACGGAGCAATGAGCCACTCCCTGCGCCTAGGCGTCAATATCGACCACGTCGCCACCATCCGCAACGCCCGGGGCGGCCGTCACCCCGACCCCGTACAGGCGGCAAAAGTGGCCGTCGATGCCGGCGCCGACGGCATAACCGCCCATCTGCGCGAGGACCGGCGCCACATATCGGACAACGACATCACACGCCTGATCAAGGAAATCAGCGTCCCGCTCAATTTCGAGATGGCGGCCACCGAAGAAATGCTGGCCATCGCCCTCGGCCATAATCCCCATGCTGCCTGCATCGTCCCGGAGAAGCGCGAGGAACGGACGACCGAGGGCGGTTTGGACGCCATCGGCGGGTTCGATTATCTCAAGCCCTATGTCGCCCGCCTTGGCGAGGCCGGAATACGGGTTTCCCTTTTCGTCGAACCCGATCCCGCCCAACTGGATGCCGCCGTTTCCCTTGGTGCGCCGGTCGTTGAACTGCATACCGGCGCCTACTGCGAGGCGGTAGGCAGCGAGCATGAACGGCAGTTGCGCCGTGTTCAGGAAGCCGCCGCCCATGCCGCCAAGGTAGGCCTCGAGTGCCACGCCGGGCATGGCCTGACGTTCGACACCGTCGCCGCCGTCGCCGTCATCCCTACTATCGTCGAGCTGAATATTGGCCACTTTCTAGTCGGCGAGGCAATTTTCATCGGCCTGGAGGACAGCATTAAGCGCATGCGCTCTTTCATGGACCAGGCCCGCTCCGGCGACGCCGGCCAACGCTCCGCCTGACCGGGACGGCGGATCCGACTAGGTCGTGGACTCAATTAGGCTGTGCCCGTGGTTGCGGCGAAAATGACGAGGGATAGAGTGTCCTGTCAGGTAAATAGATGTCCTGTACGATCACGTTTCCCGTTCTCTCGGCAGGAGGGGGTGCGCGGGCGATGCCGGCGCATCGTCAAACGCCGCCGACGCCCCGAGAGGACGGGAAACGTGACCCCAGGGGCGGCCTTGCACGGCCCCCGGACGTCGTCGCG